>NZ_CP037940.1:1208260-1510325 GCF_004358325.1 Periweissella cryptocerci
CGACATTTGTAGCCGGTCTGATTTGACCATTGAAGCAATCCCAACTGCTTGTTCCATTGAAAATTCACCGGCTAAGCCACCACGTACACTAATTGGAATTGATATATTAATCGCAAGTAAATCTTGAATGAAAATGTCGACGATTTTCTTGTCGGTCAATTCAGCCATCGTTTGGCGCACCGATTCAAGCATACCGCCAATATTAGTTCCTGCTTCACCAGTTACATTATCAATTCTTGAAAAAGTTGCAATTTCCTGCATTATCTTTTCGGCACCCGCGGAAATACCAATGCGTGAAGTCCGATTATCACCATGAATTTCGAGTGTACCTGCTGGGATTACCCGCGCTTTTACATCGCCTTGGGGTGTCTTAATAACCACTGCCGAGCGATTTCCAATTAGTGCTCGTGCGACGGGCACAACATTTTTTGTTTCCTTAGGACTTAAATTAAAGACCGTCGCAATCCCATAAGGATTTGACAGCTGAACGATCAACCGACCTTTCGCGGCTACTTCAACAGCCGCCAACATATCAACCGGTACTTTATCTAGAAAAGCGACCTCATCAACAATCGGAATTTTTTGATTGATACGGTTAAACAAAAGCACCCCATCATCACCTTGCATGATTGCAGCAGTAATCTTATATCCTTCATCTACTAACGTATTAACTTTTTTCGCCGCTACAGCAAAATCGATCGTTTTGGCTATTAAAACAATATAATCACGTTGTTTATCGGGATAACTTTCCAATTTATTAAGCTCAACTGTATAACCAATGCCTGTACCAATCCCGCCAGGCGTTCGGGGATTGTGACCAATCATTGTTGATTCAGTAATAATCGTCTCCGTGATTGTTTCCATTGCAACATCACCAATAACAGGGGTTGCTTCATTAATTCTGATACTATCAATTGTTGCGATATCAACGTTGGCTTGCTCCAGCACTCTATTGATTGCTTCACGAACCCCGATTACATTTTTGCGGGTCCCTTTAATACCCGTAGTTGGTGCAATTCCAGTATCAATAAAATGAATGTCCCCGTTTGTTTCTATTTCTGCTAATGCAACTTCTGTGGAAGAATTTCCAATATCAACACCAATCACTCTCATTTGGAAACCTCCGATTAGTTATCACCCTTGAGCTTTTTACGCTCTTTATAGAATGCCGCACCTTCACGAACAAAATCTGCCGTGATTGTTGCACCATATTGATTTTCTAGTTCATCGGCCATATCTAAAAGTTCTTGTAAGGTTGAACGATATGGCCGCAATGAACCATACATTGCCAGCAAACGTTCATCTGGAATAACGGTCAATTCTGCTGCCCGTTCCAGATTACTTTGAATGGCTGGGCGGCCAGCATTCTTCGCAATTTCTCCTTGGTTTTTCAAAGTTTCTTTAGTAATCCGTAAATCTTCTGGTTTAATTTTGTCGTTCAAGACATTTTCAAGATTAATTTCATCAAGCGATTTGCCAGTTGGTGATTTAATCAATTCTGGGTGCTTTGAAAACAGAGGGTAATCTTCACGCCCCAATTCATTTACTGTCATTATTTGTTCCTTTCTTATCCCTAATCAAAATCAACTAGAATTTCTTCGGCTGGTTTACCAGCGACAACATACTTAGTTTCTTTGATGTGCATCAATGTCGAAAGTGCTTGATATTGCACCCGTGCCATTTGATCATTCACCGTTGGAACTGGTTCTGGTGATTCTCCTCGGGCATATTTAGCCGCATTATGACCAATTGCACGGTAAGTTTCCACCGTAATGACTGGCGCTTGAGGAAACAACTCTAAATTAGATAACGGCTCAAGATCTTTTTGGTGAATAATAGTTGTTCCTTTTGATTGAATATCCACTGAAATACCAGACCCTGAAAGCTTATTGGCTTCAACACCTACAAATGAAACATCTGCAGTGCGGTAAACCTTAACTACCCGTGCCTTTAAGCCCTCTTCTTCAATCCCTGCGATTACTTGGCGCAAAATTTCTTTATGCGGAATTTTAGTGATATTGGCAGTCATGTGTTCTGCAAACCCTGGCGCAATACCAATAACAACTTCATCAACCGATTTTCCTGGTTGTGCAACCCCTGCATGCTTAAACCAATCCAAGACCAAGGGTTTATCCTCTCCAACCTTTGGCCGATTTTCAGTTACACTTGTTACTTTAGTGTCTACCATAATTACTCAATTCCTTTCAGCTCATCGTTTTTATTGGCTTAAATATCACGTGGATCAATTGCCATTGGAATATCTTTAATCCGTTCCCATTCTTCACCATCTAAACGATAGCCAGTTCCTGGTCCCATGTAATCGTTACTATCATTAATTGCCGAAATAACGTGCCAGTTTTCGTCAAAGATGGCCGAAGTTTGTAAAAAGTCCCCAGTGATACGTTGTTGTAATAAACTCAATACAGCTTGAGCGACATCTTTGAAGCCACCATTATTCAAAACTTTAATAATGTCCAAACCGGTAATGTTACGATCTAAAACTTCTTGTGCCGCTTTTAAATCTTCAACCATGTTCCGTTCTGGCATGTCTTTAGAGGTATTCGCGTAAGTTGCTGCTTCGACTTCTTCATCTGTAATTTTTGGCAATCCCAGTCCTGCGAAGACCGCTTGAATTGCTCGCGCAGCTTTATCCCGAACTTTAATAACAGCTTCTTCGGTTACTGGATGAATCCCACCGTTAACTTTTAAATCACGTTGCATGACGTAGTAATCATCGTAATCCATTGCGTCTGTATTTGATCCAGCAAAAGTATTGTCATAATTAGGTGTTGATGAATATCCTGAAGAGACATAATCAGTCCCAGCTAAGAATTGTCCGAGTAAACGTTCAGTTCGACGCATATCTGAGTGTGAAAACGCTTGGTCATTAGCTGATGCACATTCCAAATCAAGCATCATACAAATCAAATTTTCGCCTAAAACGGAACGGATTCCTGAAGGTACTGATCCTGGGATACCAATACAACTAACCCCACCGTTTTGTAAACCTTGGACCCCTGAAGCTTTGGTTATGAAAATACAACGTGATTCCAGATAAAGCATTGATTTTCCTTCAGCATATCCCATCATCACTTCTGAACCAGAGCCTGAAGTAAAGCGCATCTTCAAGCCACGTGAGGCATAACAGGCAGCTAAGAATCCTTTTGACCAAGGTGTATCATCACCATCAGTAAATACTTGTTCAGTTCCATAAACCGAAATTGTTTCAGCATATGCGGTAAAACCACGCATCCCAAGACTAAGTTCCAGTGCTTCTTCAACTGAACATTGAGTAATAACACCTGGACGACCAGTTTGTGCCCCAACCATGATTGAAATAGCATTTAATGGCGCATAGCGGGCAACTGCTGTCGTTGTTTCTTGTTCTGGAAATCCGCGCAGAGCAGCGTCGGCGGCATCGGCGGCTAATTGCACGGGATTATCACGAATGTTAGTCACGTGGGCTTGAGTTGCTGGTGTCCGACGAGGTCGCATTTTTTGTGTAGCCATCATCATTTCAACAAAGTTCATTTGGCTAACAACTTGAACAGCTTTTGCAGGAGTCATTGAGGTTGTTAACTTACTAATTTCTTCCCGTGAAACATTTGGATCACATAACATATTTGCGATTTTAGTTGAATCCATCGCGATTACCACTTCAGCATTTTCCAGTTGAATACCATGCTTTGCGATATAATGATCAATTAAATCAAAATCTGCAATTGCCTTACCATCTAATTCGGTAACGACACCATTTTCAATTTTGATACTTGGTTTCGGATCAATTGGACCATCAAGTGCAATGAACCCTTCCTCAGGCCACTCTTTAACAAATCCATCTAAGTGAATTGGTCGTTTCTCTAATTCCTCAAATCTTTTTTGGCGTTTCATTAAAATAAACTTCCTTTCTGACTTTAGTATTAAATATCGCTTAACAATTGATAACTCTATTACTCCCTTACACTTGTGTAGTATAGAACAAACTAATGTAATTGTTTTGTCGTGTAAGCGTTTCCTCAAAGTATGAATATTGTGTCATCTAGCTTATAACACCACAATAAATTGATATATTTTTCACAAGAGTTGCGTTTACATAATATATTCATTAAGGTAGACTTACGTTGAGAACACTTTAATGTTTTTTACAGCACTATTTTATGTAATGGGGGAATTTAATATGACTTTTTCAGCAAGTGTCGCCAGTTATCGTCTGTCACTCAACGCGATTATTGAGGATTTCTCAATTGCGACAGGCTTAGTCGCTGAAGTATTAGATGCTGGGGGGCATCCACTTTCAACCTATCTGCCAATCCAATTTTTGACAGATCAATTGCACCATCCTTGTACCACAGAAGAAAATAGTCATAATAATATCGAAAAAAATCATATTGTTACTAATGATGTCATTTACAAAACTGAAATTCGTTCCAAAAGTTGTCCAATTTATAACCAATCAAGCTTAGTGGGTTATATCATCGTCAGTACTAGTGATGATGATATAACAACGAAATTAAATTAGAATCAGCATTTACGCTCTTAAAAAATTCAATGGAACTCTTTTTCCAATCAATTGGCGCATTTGATTCTGCCGAAGCATCTTCAAACAACACGCCTAATCAGAATGCCACCAAGGTAGCTAACAAAAATGAGTTTGAATACTCCGCTGTAAGCGAAATTCACCCTTCAATCCAAAGTGCGATTGATTACGTTGCCGAGCATATTACGGAATCGATTACGCTAGATGAAGTTTCGCAACACGTTTTTCTTTCTAATTATTATTTTAGTAAGCTATTTAAAAAAGAAATGTTTACCACGTTTACCGTCTATGTTAATGATAAAAAGATGCAGCGTGCTAAAGAAATGCTAGTCAATCCTGAAATACCCATTCAACAAATCTCACAACATCTCGGATTTGCTCAAACGAGTTATTTTAGTAAAGTATTTAAGCAACACGCTGAAATGACCCCTTCGGAATTTCGCCAGCATTCATTAGAAGAAAATAGTAATTAGTCGCACTTTGTTACTACTTATGGAGTCCAAACATGCATAACTTACAAAATAAAGATTCAGAACATCATTCTTTTTTAACTATGAAACAACTGACTTTCTTAACTTTTGTAATTGGTATTTGTGAAGTTGGGCGGTTGATTTTTCAGTTCATCCCTAACGTCCAGCCAGTTACTGATATTATTATTCTTACAACTTTAATATTTGGCCTAAGTAACGGCTTGCTCGTTGGTGTGCTTTCAATTGTCGTTTCTAATATTATTTTAGGTATGGGAGTTTGGACTTTAGCACAAATTGGCGCGTATATTTTAATTGTCCTACTTACGTACTTCTTAGCTAAGCCTTGGTTTTTTAAAGCACCAATAATTGTGCGTGCATGCTTTTGTGCAGCCATGGGCTTCTTTTATGGCTTTGTAATTTCAATAATCCAGGCACCAATTTTGGGTATCAATAATTTTTTACCGTATTATATTGCTGGCTTACCGTTTGACTTAATGCACGCGCTTGGTAATGCGGGCTTTTGTCTCATTCTTTCACCAACATTGGTACCTTTACTAAAAAAAATCCACGCACAACTTTTTTAAATTTAACGCACAAAAATAGGAGTAGGTCATCGCAATGCCCTACTCCTATTTTTATATTATTGATTACTTACCACTCACTTCATCAGGCGATACTGTCAAACTACCAGCTTCCCGTTCAATGTGGGAAGTTTTCATTGATTCATTCATCCGCCAATAAACCAGCAAACTAATAAACACGGCACCCGAAACATAATAGAAGAATATATTTTCTAGGTGTGCTTGTTTCAAGAACAAGGCAACATATTCAACCGTCCCACCAAAAATTGCGACAGTCAGTCCATAGGGTAAGCCAACTCCCAGTGCGCGAATTTCCGCCGGGAACAATTCAGCTTTGACAATCGCGTTAATTGAAGTGTAACCCGTAACAATGACTAAGCCCACCATCATCAACAAGAAAGCAATCAGTGGTGACTTGGTGTGTTGCAAGCCAATAAAAATTACTGGTGTCAGTATGGTACCAAGAATACCAAATGTATATAGTAACGGCTTCCGCCCGATGCGATCCGATAGTGCCCCACCTAGTGGTTGCAAGAACAAAAAGATGAGTAAGGCCGCAAAATTAATCGTCGTCACAAGCTGCGGCTTTAGCCCCATTGAGTTAATCATGAATTTTTGCATATACGTTGTGTAGGTATAAAATGCAATCGTGCCACCTAAAGTCATCCCGATGACCGTCAATACTTGGCGCGGATAGCGCAACAATGCTTTAATCGTACCAGCATCTTTTTTCTGATCGGCATCTAAATTTTCAAACGTCGTTGACTCATCCATCGACAACCGTAACCGTAACACGACAAATGCTCCGAGTGCCCCGATTACGAAGGGGATTCGCCAACCATACGCCAACATTTCAGCCTGCGTCAGTAAATTTTGTAATACGATTTGTACTGCTAAAGCAATTAATTGACCACCAACGAGCGTCACATATTGGAAGCTTGAATAAAATCCGCGTTTACCTGCACTAGCCATTTCTGACAAATATGTCGCACTCGTACCATATTCACCACCCAAAGATAACCCTTGGATCAGCCGAGCAATCACCAAAATAATCGGTGCTGCGACGCCAATAGTTTGATAGTTTGGCGTAACCGCAATAATCAATGAGCCACCAGCCATAATGGTAACTGACAAGGTTAATGCATACCGGCGCCCTTTCTTGTCAGCAATGCGTCCCATAATCCAGCTACCCAAAGGTCGCATCAAGAAACCAACTGCAAATACGGCCGCCGTTGCTAGCAGTTGTGAGGTCTGATTTTCACTTGGAAAAAATTGCGTTGAAAAGTAAATAGCGAACGCAGCATACACATACCAGTCATACCACTCAATTAAATTGCCTAGTGAACCTTTAATAATATTTGCCGCAACACGCTTTTGTGACATCATATGTTTCTTCCCCCAAATAGATAAAATTAGATTTCTCTCATGATACCTACTGGGGCGAAATTTGGATATACTTTGTGTCAGTAAAGCTCACATCGCGTCTGTAAATTGTTGGTAAAACGTAGGCTGCCCGTGATGCATTAACGCAATTTCGGTAACAAAAAAATCCCACATTATTTTAATGTGAGACCATTCAGAAGTACGTATTTTGGCTATATTTTTTCTAGTGCGGAATTGTCATTTCTGTATTTTTCAAGTATCGAATTACTGAGGTTCTATTGTCAGTGTTGGTTTTACATGCTACTACGACCCATGGTTGATAACTATTTTTGCTAGTTTGAGCATTATTCCTAACTAGCGGAGTGACGGTAAATTACTTGGCGGGCGCAGCCTTTACACCGCGACTGGGGTGATATGTGTGCAACACATGTCGCCGCTGAGGATGAGCTGAGGAGTCTAGGGAATTTATTCCCATAGAGTCCCAGCTTATCTGAACCTCACAAGACCGCACTTTGGCTTGGGAGGTTGCTTCCAGCGTGGTGCGCCAAGTAATTTACTGGCACGTAGTGGCCAATTTTACTCAATCCCACGTCAGACGAAATTGAGCCCGTATTTTACTTAAAATCAGTGATAATTGGGTTCAAGTAGTTAAATGAGTATTCAAGTCCTTGCTTAACCAACTCATTTGTTTCAGAGAAACGACGGTCTTCATGTTCAATACTGAAGTCACCCTTGTAATCAATTTCTTTCATCACTTGATAGAAAGTGCTCCAGTTGATATCGCCTAAACCAGGAATAACTGGTGTCCAAAAGCCCAAATCTTCTTCGTGTTCACGGTTCAATTTCTTACCGAAAATACCGTATTTGTAAAATTGACTCTTATCAACAATTACGTCCTTGGCGTCGATGTGGAAAATACGGTCTTTGTAATCACGCATTGCTCGCAAAGGATCAATTCCTAACCAAGTCAAGTGTGATGGGTCAAAATTCAAACCAAATGACTTGCTTGGAACGCGGCGGAACATTTCATCCCATAATTCTGGTGAATATGAAATCGTTCCTGGCAAACCATCTTCTTGCCAACCTGGCATTGGGCAGTTTTCAATCATCAATTTAACGTTGTTCTTTTCAGCAATTGCAACTAACTTAGAAAAAATCGCTTCAAATTCATCAAAGTTTTCGACTAATGATTCGTTATGATTTTTACCGATAAAGCACCCAACTAATGGCGTACCTAATTTACCGGCGGCTTCAATAACCGCTACCAAATGGTCAAAATAAGCTTGGCGCGTTGCTTCATCAGGATCAAGCATATTGTCATAGTAAGCTAAACTTGCAAACGTGATTTGGTACTTTTCTTGGTCTGCCTTAATTTTTGCGATGTCGCTATCCGTTAAGTTTTCAACATCAATATCGCTACCAGAATAATCACGCGCATTGTTCCGTGGCCAACATGAAACGTCTAACGTTGTGAAACCAACTTCATGTGCGTAAGCCATTTTTTCTTCTAAGGTCATGTTTTGTAAACAACCTGATAAAAATCCAAATTTCATTTTATTTCTCCTCGTATTCCATAGACTCGGATGCCCGTCCGGCTCCTCGTATTTCATAAACTTCGGATGCCCATCTGGCTCCTTATATTTCATTAACACGGATGCCCAATGGGCTCCAATTTTAATCTACCTAAAACATGTTCGCTAACGTGTTCAGGTTTGTCATCAATACCGCACCAACTACGGCGATTAGCGTTCCAAGTGAAACTAATACCATTTGATACTTGGTTTTGCGTTCGTGCAGGATAAAGACCCCACCAAATGCCCCCATAATGAATCCTAATGAACTCAAAGTAGCTGCGGTTGCTTGCCCCAGATTAGGGTTAGCAATTGAGATGAACAAGGCAATATTACCAATTGCCCAAACTAAACCAGTAATTGCGTTAACAAAAGTAACTTTCGTAACCAATTTTTTCGTTTCACGGGTAATAAACAATACGAACAGCAAGCCACCGATTACCATCCCGATTGATTGTGGGAAAATAATTGTGATCATGTATTGAACACCGTGATCTGCGTTAATAATTTGTGCTGGAATGTGCATCCAGTTTTGCAAGAGTTTTGGTGCAATGAAGTAACCCATAAATCCAAGCGTTGAAAGTGCTAATGGCACCATCCCACTAACTGAGCTACCAGTGCCGCTAACTTGGTTTTGCTTTTCAGCTTTGTCCTTAGTTTGAATCCAGACAGCACCCAACACGATTAAGGCAATCGCAATCAAGCCAATAACCCATTGTTGTACCGCAGTCCATTCACCCAACACGGCTGCCCCAAGTAAGGCGTTACCCACGATTTGGCTTGTCATTGATAATGGCACCGCCCGTGAAACACCCATTGACTTGATCGCCACGAATTGGAATCCTTGACCAACTGTCCATAAAATACCTGAAACCAAACCAATGATGACAATTTGACTGTTCATCGTGTAACCATGTGGCAAGACCCAGAGCAAGTACGTTAATACCCCAAACAATAGTCCACCAAATGTTAGACCTAAAGTTTGTTGTGATGAGTTACCACCAAATTTTGCTGATAAGAGTCCAATTGATCCCCAACATAATGATGGAATCAGTGCAATTAAAATGTCCATTATTTCTATTCCTCACTTAAATGACTGTGTTTTTAGTTAACTTGAATTTTTTGACCTTTTTCATTTGAATCAATGCCGGCAAAAATGGCTTTCATTGAATTCAAAACTGATGCCCCATCGGCAATTGAAGCGCGGTTATTAAGTACTGAATCAACAAATTCATCAATCATGCCTGAACTAGTTTGATTATCATTAGTTTGAATGCGGTCAATTTCGTAATTGATGACTTCGCCACTATTTAAGATAACCTTGAGTGAATATTGCGGATCATCGTAAATCTTCATGATTCCTTTTGAACCATAGATAATTGTGGCATTGTCTTCTTCACCGTAGTAAGTCCAACTAGCCGTTACTGTACCAAGTACACCAGAGTTAAATTCATAGATGCTGATGGCATTATCGTCAACACCAATCAAGTCACCATTGCTATCGCGCTTATCCAGCGTCGTTAACCATGAGAATGCGCTGGTAACTTTGCCACCCAACAAGTAGAGCATCAAGTCCAATTTGTGGACACCTAAGTCAAAGATGGCACCATATTTAGATTTATTTTTATCAAAAAACCAAGTGTTGGCACCAGGATCCACACTCCACGTTTCTGGACCACCATGTCCAAATGTCGTTTTAAATGTCAGGACGTTACCAATTTCATCGCGATCTAACAATTGTTTTGCCACAACGTGTGACTTAGCCAAACGTTGGTTTTGATCAATCATCAACTTCGCATTATTTTTTTCTGCCGCTGCAACCATCCGTTCAGCATCAGCTAAGCTTGTCGCCATTGGCTTTTCACAGAGGACGTCTTTGCCTGCGTTCAACGCTTGAATCGTAATATCAGCGTGTGCATCGTTGGCAACGCAGACACTCACTGCATCAATTTCAGTATTAGCTAGCATTGCCTCAACTGAATTAAACACTTCACCACCAAATTGGGCTGCCATTTCAGCAGAGCGTTCGGCAACAAAATCAAAGTAACCAATGATGTTTACGTTCTTATTTTGTGCGTATTCTGGAATATGCCGAGTTTGTGAAATCTTCCCACAACCAATAATCCCAACATTCAATTTTTTATCTGTCATTCCTAAATCCTCCATGATGTGGTTTCAACTATTAATTCTCAAAGCGTTAATATGTAGTTGAAGCACACTGCTTTTATTTATCTACTCTTATGTTGTATAATAAAACCGCTTACATTTCAATTGTCGTTTCATCCACTGAAATATTTCAGTGATAAAAATCCGCTTAACAGTACATAATTATCAGTATCTGCGGTAGTATTACTGTATGTCCTAAAATAAAACTGAAATATTTCATGCTCATAAATTCACAGGAGAATTGTCACGATGCCGAAAAAACTAAACGCCTATGATATTGCTAAAGTTGCCCACGTATCCCCCGCAACAGTTTCACGCGTGCTCAATCACAAAAATAATGTCAATTTGGTAACCGCCCAAAAGGTTGAAGAAGCAGTTGCCCAACTCGGCTTTGAACGTGAAAAAGATAAATACGCAACTAAAATAATCATGGTCAACATTCCGAATATTTCGAACATTTTCTATGCCAACATTATTGAAGGCATTAACGCCGCAGCCAACGCCAACAACTACCAAGTCATTATCAATCAAACTCAGCTAAGTGATGACAATATTCAAAACTTTTTAGAGTTAGTCAAAAATTTACACGTTTACGGTTTAGTTACGTTGACCGCACTCCCTAATTACGTGCTAAATAAGCTATTAAATATCATCAGAGTTGTGCAATGTAACGAATTTAACCCAGACGTTGACTTGCCCTACGTTTCGATTGATGATTACGCGGCGGCAAAAAACGCCACTAACCAACTAATTAAATCTGGTAAAAAGAACCTATGTATTATTAATGGGCCCAAATCATTTCGCTATTCACGCGAGCGTGAACGGGGCTTCATTGATGCTCTAAAAGAAAATGATTTACCAATCAACCCCGACTGGCTGACTTCAATTCCAGCCGTAAAATATGAAATCGCTTTACCCATTGTTTCTCAACTATTAAGCTCACAAAAGCACCCTGATGCTTTCTTCTGCGCTTCAGACACAATTGGCGCTGCGGTAATCAATTCTACGCACAAATATCATTTGCGCATCCCTGAAGACATCGCGGTCGTTGGCTTTGATAATACTGTCATTTCACAGATATTAACGCCCTCACTGACGACCGTAAGCCAACCCCAATTCCAAATCGGCTATTCCGCTGTTGAAATGCTCAAAACATCTCACCAAGAATCCCCCCACTTGTTGTTGGATACCGAATTTGTTGTTCGGGAATCGATTTAGATTAGGCATACGCGAAAAACGTTATCCACTTCCTTGTTGGGAAATTTGGATAACGTTTTTTGGTGTAACTTGAAATTATGCAAAAAAAGAGGTTCGGCACAAGTGCCAAACCTCTTTCCCAATTCGAATTTGTTAAGAATATTAACGCTTTGAGAATTGTGATGCCTTACGGGCCTTTTTAAGACCTGGCTTCTTACGTTCCTTGATACGTGAGTCACGAGTCAAGAGACCCGCACGCTTCAACGCACCACGGAAGTCAGGATCAACTGTAAGCAATGCACGGGCAATACCGTGACGAGTTGCGCCAGCTTGACCTGAGAAACCACCACCATTAACGTTAACAAGAACGTCATAGTTACCTGAAGTTTCAGTTACTGCAAAAGGTTGCAATACTACTTCACGTAAGTTAGCGAATGGGATGTAATCAGTAATATCTTTACCATTCATAGTGATCTTACCAGTACCGGGTACCAAACGTACACGAGCAACTGAGTTTTTACGACGACCAGTACCGCTGTATTGAACTGTAGCCATTTCCATTCTCCTCCTTAGATTAAGTTAGTAATATCCAAAACTTCTGGGTTTTGTGCTTCGTGCTTGTGGTTCGCGTCAGCATAAACGTGAAGCTTCAAACCTTGCTTACGTCCCAAAGAACCCTTTGGTAACATACCGTGAACAGATAATTCAAGTAACTTTTCAGGGTTGTTAGTACGTAATTCGCCGGCTTGACGTGACTTAAGACCACCAGGGTGATTTGAGTGGTGGTAGTAGATCTTGTCAGTAGCTTTCTTACCAGTCAACTTAACTGCTGAGGCGTTGATGATGATAACGTTATCACCAGTATCAACGTTAGGTGTGAAAGTAGGCTTGTTCTTACCGCGTAAAATTGAAGCAACAACTGATGAAAGACGACCTAATGAAATATCAGTAGCGTCGACGATGTACCATTTGCGTTCGATTTCGCCTGGTTTTGCCATAAATGTAGTGCGCATGGGAAAATCCTCCGTTTTTGTCTGTTTACAATCAAAATTTTTTAAAAATCTTACCGGGACTTTTTTAAATGTGGATGGTAAACAATACCGTTGTCTACTATACTGTCATACCGGCTTAAAGTCAATGATTTTCCCTCAAAAGATTGCATGAAATTTGCGAATCGTTTTAATATTTCGGGATTTGTTTTTAGAACTAGATCTGCTAATTTTTAGATATTAACTTTGCTCTTCATTATCACTCATAATTTCAAAAAGAATTGGGTAGTCATCAACACGGCCACCAAGGTATGAACGAACGCCCACCTCATCAGTTCGATCTTCGACAATCAAGACGCCTTCTTGAGTCACCCAACTTAGTAAAGTGGTGTCTTCTTTGATTTTCATGTGATAAATTTGGCCTTCCACGGTATCATCAAAGTCCATCAACCCGTGCGATTCTTCGCCTTCATCTTGACCAATTTTAATAAATTGTTCGCCATCCCAGATAATCCAAAAACCGGCGCGCATGTGCTTGAGGTAGTGGCTTTTCATATGATACTTAAATTCACTTTGCAACGTGATATTGGTGACAATTTCGGCATCGTGATACTTAGTACCAGTGGTTTGGTGGATATTAATTAGTTCCAACTTTTTCAAATCAACCACGATTGACCAAACTGTTTGTCCAGCGCCTTGCTTCAAAGTTCGGACTAATTGAATTTGGCCTTTTTGGGGTGCGTAGGTTACGACTAATTGATCTCCATCCCCATATAACAAGGTCGAATCACCGGCCTGGATTGTGGCTTGTATTAATTGCTCACGCCGCCCAGTCCGTAACTGGATTCCGTCATCATTAAATAATAACTGAAAACCGACGTCACCATCGAACAGATAGAACATTTCTGTAATTGTCTTATGAAGCAACGTTTTTTTGAGCTTGAATGCCACAATTGAACCATCGCCTAACATAATTAAGCGATTATCATCATTTTGGGTGAACTGCCATGGAAATTCTATCGCTACCCGCATTTGCCCAGTCGCTTCATCAATATACGTTTCTGGGCTTCCCGCTGGAACACCTGAGTAATAATCAATACCGTCAATATTATTACGTACAATGTCAAACGTTACGGGTAATATTGCTCGCTGATTACTGTCATTTGTGCCACTGATAATCCACTGTTTTTGATGATTATATTGGTTAGTGACTAGCGCTGCCGTTAATTCAGCGCTGGGCACATTGATAGTTTCCAACTCACCACTTTCCGTTGTGACCATAAACATCATCTCTTGATAGTGGGCTTCATTTTGCAAGTATGCGACTAATAAATCACTATTGCTGGGTGTGTCATCGGCAAACAAGTACTCGCCTTCAATCATGTCGGTTGTACTAACAATGTATTTTGCGCCGCGTAAGCTTTCAGGAATGCTCGTCAAGCTCGCTTGATCGACGAGCTCAATTTCTAAATCGCTCGCTCCATCCCGTTGGATATCGGCTAATGTTTGCATCGTACCATCTGCTTGGACATATCCCGTTGCAAGTGGTTGATCTGCGCCTATGTAATAGTAGTTGTTTGCCATTAATTTAACTCCTGTCCCGGTAAAAAAATAAAAAATAGACTGATGTTATATTACCACCAATCTAGATAAAATGTTGTGTTTACATGCAAATTTTATACTGATGCCACTTAAACTGGGGTACCTCGGCAATGCCACCAACTATTTTAGTTTCATTATTTCTAAAAATCGAGCATACTCGCTCGCAATTCCGGTTTGCTTAGCAACTTGAATCGCCGCAACAGCTGCCTCTGCGCTAGCAAATCCGACCGTATAATTACTCGTTTTCATCTGAATAATTCCGTTTAGAAAAGCGGTCTTAATGTTATGTTCCCATGTCATCTCAGGTGCGATGTGTTGCAACCCTCGTAACAATTTACGTGCTTGAGCGTATTTTTCTGCACGGACTTGATTAGTAATAATGTTAAGCATTGCTTCAATCCCTAATTTAACATGCTCGTTTAACCGTTGCCCACTCGCTAAGTGTGCGAGTACTTCACCGCCAAACGCTAATTGAACTTTTTCGGGTAATACCCGCACAGTATTCGTGAATAACGTTAGTTCATATTGATTCCATGTTTGCACATCAAACAAATAATCAACCACACTCTGCGCTAATGTACTTGGAAAATGATTTGTGTTTTCCTTAGCCACTAATGCTACTTGGGCAATGATTGCCAAATGTTGGTGGTAGAGCTTGCCACCAGCGTCCCAATACGCCAGTTCTTGCTCACTAATGCGTTCTAATATACTGACATTTAATGTTGTCAATGTCGCCGCTAATTCACTAATTTTATCGACAAATGTATAAAAATAATTATTAGCTGGTATCCCCGCCAACGCTGCAAATTCGTCAAATTTAACATTGATGTGTTCGAGCAATGGTAACAGCAATTCAATCGAAATACTGGATTGACCCCGTTCAAATTTTGATAAAAATGACTCCGAGGTGACCCCTTCGGCAATTTGTGCCATCGTGAAACCTTTTTCTTGCCGTAATTCACGAAAATATGATCCATAATTTTTGAGCATAAACTAGCCCCCCTAATAGTCATATTGGAATATTTTGTAACCATGCCACGTGCTTACTATAACATAGTCGCTAACAAGAAAGGGGGACGGTTCCAACGTACTGACAATCCATACTCTAGCCATCCCCAGAATGTTAAAATTTCAACTAACATTTTGGCAGTATTTTAGCGATAAACAACTCGCATAAATTGATTGTCATCGTGCGTGGAACCAAAATCTATGGACAATGCACTTCAACTCAGGAATATCGCCAAATCATTTGCCGGTAATACCTTATTCGAAAATGTCAATTTAACTGTTACAACCGGCGAGATTGTCGCTTTAGTTGGTCCCAATGGCGTTGGTAAATCAGTTTTATTAAAAATAATTGCTGGTTTCATTGCTCCAGATAAAGGCGACCTAACAGTTTTAGACAAAGAACGGAACATTCATGCGAAGCAATTTGACGCTGAAATTGGTATTGTGATTGATAAGCCGGCTTTTAATCCGGCGAAAACTGGTTTTGATAACTTACATGACTTAGCCAGTATCAACAACATCATCACATCTGACAAAATCGCCACTGTGATGACGACCATGGGCTTAGATCGTCACAATCACACTAAAGTTAAAAATTATTCGCTTGGTATGAAAAAAAAACTGGCAATTTCACAGGCCTTCATGGAAAATCAGCGGTTAATTCTCCTCGATGAACCATTCAACGGTTTAGATGCCCAGAGTATCCTTAACTTGCGCCAACTAATGCTGGAGCTAAAAGCTGAAGGTAAAACGATTATTTTCACCAGCCACATTCAAGCTGATATTGATTTTTTGGCGGATGAAATTTATGAATTCAACAACCAAACAATTTTGAAAAAGGAGCTTCAGCATGAATAAAAAAGTAGCCGTATCAATTGCGGCAGGATTGATTGTCTTGTCATCATCAGCTTTGTCTGTTTTTGCTGGTACATCCTACGCAAAATTTAATATCACGGTTGCCCCAGTCAATGGTTCATCAAACACCTCTAACCAAACGAAATCGACTAGCGCTAAATCCGGCCGCTTGAAAATCAACTCGCTTGGAAAAGCAATCGATGTTCGTGAAGCATCTAGCTCTGCCGGTACTGGTCGCTGGATTCGGGTAAATAAAACTGGGACATTCACCCTTCCCAATGGAATCAGCAAAGGAACGAAAGCCCATGCTGGCTTAAGTACGGATGTCACAACACTAGTACATGTTCTTGTAAAAGGAAGCTTCCGAAGTAACTAGACATTTGCCATTGAAAGCACTAGAGAATATCACTCTAGCGCTTTTTTATAACTAGAAAGTAGGTTCTTAGGTATGATTTCCGAAATCAACAAATTATTAAATTTAAAAAATATCTTAATAACGATTGCCCTCATTTTGATTATGCCAGTCATCAATTTAATCATTCTCACGCCAAAGAACGCTTACACCAATTATTATCAATTTTTCTTGGATGTCACCGGTAACGTTGTCGCGTTATCCTTTCCGCTAATTATTACCGTCGTGTATGCCGTCAAGATGACCAATGAAAAGCGTAATTCCTATCTTGCGTACGTTCAAATGCGCACTGAACTGAAAAAATACTACCTCACGAAACTTAAAGTTGCGGCTTTAATTGGTTTTGGTGCGGGTTTTCTATATGTTTTCATCCCCACCATATTCACTTTGTACCTTGCACCACAAATGGGGCTCGTATACATTGATCACCTCAATCCGCAAATGACAATTTTTGAGCCATTTAATACAATTGTTAACCTCGGTAAATTTCCCTTTATTTTCATTTACTCACTGTGGCTAGGAATAAATGGGGTTGCATATTCTGTCTTGGCACAGTTACTTGTATTAAGAATTAGCAATATCTTTGTGGCCTTTTTTAGCACCACCATACTATATGTCCTCTTTGAACTCCTAACACAAGCAATCCCATTCTTAAATGCATATTCACCCATCAACACGCTATTTCCTTATAGTAGCACCGTCAATATTGCATGGTGGGTATTATTAGTACCTCTATTATTAATAATTTTATCATCAACAATTCTCAGCAGAGGTATTCTCAATGCAAAAATTGAAATATAGCCTTAGTAAGTTTCTGACCATTCGTATCCTATTACTTTTCATAATTACGTATTTGTGGGCATTTTCACTTCGTTTAGCAACAATTGCCGCTGGTGTTCCAGACTTGACTAGCACGGTATTATCAATTGGTTGGCTCCAAATTCCACAAACATTTATGTTTCTAATCTTGCCGTTAATTGTTTTTACTATTTATATCACCATTAAAAATAATTACTCGCTGTATACCTTGTTGCGCTATCAGCAACCACATAAATATCTGTGGGTATTATATAAAGGTTTTATTATTGATTTTGGCATTTACCTCACAACTATCGTGCTTGCTTTAGGCGTTGCTGGTTTGGGTTTACGTTTTGGAACTTCATGGCAGCCAAGAAGTTCTTCGGGTGATTTACAGCAACTATTTCCGACCACTTTAGCACTTCTCGGAACTATTATTTTGGCTACCCTGATTACGAGTACCTTATTATTTATTTTCTACTTTTATTTACAGGTCATAACCAATAATCTCACCCACTTAATGTACGCGCTCATTGTTTTACTTTTGTACAGCATCGTCCTAAACCGATTTGACGCAAATGTTCCTAGCCTGATTAGCCCCGTCACTTACACTCATTTTGCGAACCTTAGTGGCAAATTGCATTTACTTGGCTGGCTCGTTGGCATCGTCACTTTGTTTGCAGTCAATATCGAAGCTGGCTTCAATTATCGCAAAAACATGTTTCGCTTAATCCTCCCTGCAGGAGGATTAGCTTTGGTTTTGTATTTTGCCAATCTAACTAAACATACAGGAATCACTGCATTTTTCCGGTTAGTATTTGGCGGCGTTAATGGCACAAATTTACTCACCGTGCCGAGTTTAGCAGTATATCTGTTATTCAATTTGCCACTCGTTTTATGGCTATTTAGTCGCCTGAATAGTACTTCGCAAAACACTTATGTTCTTATGCGTATTCGGAATTTTTCACAGTATTTAGGCAAAAATTTAGTTAAACTCTGGACATTTGCTTTGATATATTGGCTACTCATAATTCTACTGGTCGGCTTTATTGGCACCAGCGTTGTACCTAGTTATGTCGCCACAATTGCATTAGGCAAAACTTTACTACTTTTCGGTTTAAGTGGCGCCGTGCAGGCAATATTGTATACGTTAATCATTCGCATAATTAGCAATGTAACGCGTTCATATCTTAACGGCTTGTTCGTTTTCTGGCTGATTTTAGCAGTGCCCTTAATCATTCACCCCAAAGCACTTAATTACTTCGCTTACATGAACAGTTTTGATCAAATCAGCCACATTTCATTTCCAGTAATTGCTGTCAAATTACTTGTTATCACAGGTGTGGTTATTACCTACTTATTACTTGAACGGCGCAAAGACCTCGCATAATAATTTGCTTGGTTACCATATCTATGAATAAACACCACTCCGTTAGCCAACTAATGGAGTGGTGTTTTACTTTGGTAATAACGCAAAAATCACATGCTTTACAACTCCAATGCAGTTCACATCCTACCAATAATAGTCATATTGGAAAGTTATTCCGACTTCATTGCTTACTAAAGTATAGTAAAAAGATAACTATCAACTTAAGGGAGACGCAGCATGATTTCAGAACTCAAAAAACTTTTAACTTGGCAGAATGCACTTGCAACTTTTTTACCACTAATCTTAATGCCGCTCATGGGCCTTTTTATTGTCACCCGCCAGGCCAGCTTTACGGATTACTATCAACTGTTCTTTCAGGTTACTAGCAACACGCCGGCATTCGCATTCCCTTTTATTTTTACGGCAATGTACGCAGCAAAAATGAATAACGAACGCAAAAATTCCTACTTAGCGTACGTTCACATCAGAATTGATTTAAAAACATATTACCGCGCTAAAATTAAAGTTGCCGCACTTGTGGGCTTACTTGCTGGTTTTCTATTTGTCGCCATTCCAGCGCTTTTCACTTTATACATCGCACCCCGCACTGGATTAATTTCCATCAATCCAATCAGCGGACCGGCACCAGCAATCGAGTATTTTAAGTCTATTATCGAGTTGGGACCACTCAAGTTTACGTTACTTTACTCACTCTGGATTGGTATCAACGGCGCCGCCTATTCAGCATTCGCCCAATTAATTGTAATCAAGGTAAAACATACTGTCCTGGCGCTTTTTGGCACTACAATTTTTTACCTGAGTCTTGAACTATTAACTAGATTAGTTGCCCCATTACGTATCTATTCGCCCATGCACACTTTATTCCCCTTTGGTACCACCGTCAGCATCCCCAACTGGGCACTATTAGTCCCACTAGCGTTGGTTATTACCATTTCTACCATCATTGGTAGTCGCATACTTAACAAGCCAGTTGAAGTTTAGAACTGTTCTGCTAGTCTTATACGCTACCACTATGTATCTGCGAATCGCTTGCAAAACCACACCGGAAACACATTCCAAGTCAAAGTGCATTTTTGACAAATTACCAATGTAAAGTCTACGCCAGCAAAAATGCTTACAGCCATCCTAGTAAGCGCGTGGCAATGCTCAAACTAACGAAGTGCCTAAGGAAACTGCTTTTTGGCGCAGCGAACACCGTGAATGGGCAGTGATTTATCACTTCGCTCAAGGGAAAGGAAATGAGGAGAGTTAGCGCTTTAGCGATTACTCTCCCAGTTCTCGCCGACTTTCTAAGACTACAGGCTTAGAAAGCTTGCTTCCATCACGGTGCAAAAAGCAGTTTCCGTGGCACGCAGTGGCAAGTACGAACAGATAACAGATAACAACGTTAAACACGTATACACAAAAGGACATCGCCTAACTCGCGATGTCCTTTTTGCTATTTATTCATAAAATACTTTTTCAAGATACAAGCCATGCGCTGGCGCCGTCAATGGTGCTTGCAAGCGATCTTTAACTTCATATAACCGCAAAATATCATGCACTGGTCGGCGACCTGAGCCAATTTCCAGTAAAACCGCTGTCATGATGCGGACTTGATTGTATAAAAATCCTTTTCCTCGAAAAATAAAGTGAATTTCATCAAGTTCGGGGTGCTCCTCTAATTGAACATCGAAAATTTCACGAACAAAGTCTTTCGATTGATTACCCGATGCCACAAAACTTGAAAAGTCGTGCATCCCAATTAAATCTGGCATCGCCGCTTTAATTAAAGCCAAATCTAAATTGAATTTGAAATTATACGTATAGAACCGTTTGAACGGATCGATGAAATCTTTGCGGGAAATCTTGTACCGATATTGTTTACCAACATTCGTGAACCGCGAGTGAAACTCTGCGTCAACCGTTTCAACTTCGATGGCCACTAAGTCGAGCGGAAACATCGAGTTCAACCCGCGCCGCACGCCTTCAGCCGGAATATTAAATGGTAAGTCAAAGTGCACGACTTGCCCCATCGCATGAACGCCAGCATCGGTCCGACCCGACCCGTAAACTTTAATTGTACCATCGAGCGTTTTGGCCATTTTATTCACAGCCGTTGTTAGGACTGATTCGACCGTTCGTTGATCCGGTTGGCGTTGAAAGCCGGCAAATTTAGTGCCATCGTACGCAATTGTAACTTTATAACGTTGCATTGTATCAAATCCCTTTCTAATTCTGTAGATTCTATGTAAAAGGAGCTGAAGCGTTTTACTTCAACTCCCATTAATCACTTTATTAAATGTTCTATTTATTCTAGCGTGGAATTGTCGTTTCTATACTCTTGTTTACGAATACCCACGTACCACGGAATATACCTTAAGCGCTAGTTGGAGCATTATACCTAACTAACGTAGTGACTGGAAATTGCTTGGCGGGCGCAGTCTTTACACCGCGACTGGGGGAATATGTGTACAGCACATATTTCCGCTGAGGATAAGATGAGGACTTTTAGGAATTTATTCCTTAGAGTCTCAGCTTATCCGAACCTCCCAAGACAGACATTCAGCCTGCAAGGCTAATCTAATCACGTTAGGATTAGATTCAGTATTTTGTGCAACAAAATGCCGGGATGTTTTGCGTTGCCGGTTCGCAGGCATAAGCACCGACTGGCTTGAACATGTGCTTCCAGCACAGTGCACCAAGTAATTTCCAGACACGAACTGGCCAAGTTTATTCAATCCCAAGCCAGACCGAATAGAGCCTAAATACCAACTGGTAAGTAGTATTTTAAACCAATCAAGACGACAACTAGTACAACATAAGCGACTACCGCCCATGTATCGCGCATGTGCCACTTGAGAATCCGGTACTTCGTGCGACCTTCGCCACCACGATAACCACGGGCTTCCATCGCATCCCCTAATTCAATCGCCCGCTTCATTGAGCTTGTGAATAATGGAATCAGCAATGGTACGACGGCCTTCATCCGTTGGAACACGTTCCCATTGGCAAAGTCGACCCCACGAGCGCGTTGGGCGTTCATGATTTTTTCGGTTTCATCCATCAAAGTTGGGACAAAACGTAATGCAATTGAAAGCATCAATGCAATTTCGTACACTGGAAATTTAACTTTTCGCAGTGGCATTAACAGATATTCGATTGCATCCGCCACGGCCAATGGTTGTGTGGTTAATGTTAAAATCGTCGACATCATGATGATGAGGACAAAACGAATGAATACGTATGCCCCGTTAACGACCCCATCGTTAGTGATGTTAATTGGTCCTAAGTGGAACCACACTACACCAGTAGTCGAAAACAACATCTGCAAAACCACAGTAAAGGAAATCAACCAAATCAATGGTTTTACCCCTTTGATGTAGACCTTCAACGGGATATTCGTTAAGTGAATCACACCAATCGTGAAAATCGCCATCACGAGATAGCCTTCCCAATTACCTGCCAAGAAAATAATCGCGATATACGCAATACTTAATAACAACTTGGCGCGGGCATCCATCCGGTGGACATATGAATCACGGGGAATATATCGCCCTAAAATTAATTTATCAATCATTAATTTTGGCCACCTTTCCCAGGAATCAATTGTTGCGCTAATTCTTTTGCTAAATCAGCCACGGTATAAGGCAATTCTGTGAAGTTAAAACCTTGTGCCACCAATTGATTGGCAAATAGCGTTGTCATTGGAACATCTAGTCGTTTTTCTTCGAGCCATGCCACATCGTGAAAGACTTCTTGGGGTGTGCCTTGCTTCACCACAGTCCCATTTTCCATCACAACAACATTATCAGCAAAATTAGCCACGTCTTCCATTTGGTGGGTGACTAACACAACTGTTAAATTACTTTTTTTATATAAATCATAGAACATCCCCATGATTTCACGCCGACCTAATGGATCAAGTCCCGCCGTTGGTTCATCCAACACTAAGATTTCAGGTTGCATCGCCAAGACCCCAGCGATGGCGACCCGGCGCATTTGACCACCCGATAGATCAAATGGTGAATTTTCCCAGAGGTGTTCAGGCAGGCCAACTAAGCGAAGTGCTTCTTCAGCCATTGTCTTCGCTTCGGCTTCGGACTTCCCAAAATTAATTGGTCCAAACATCACATCCTTAACTACGGTCTGTTCAAATAATTGATTTTCAGGAAATTGGAACACAATCCCAACATGCGACCGTAACTTGGCGAGTTCTTTTTGTGAAGTCGCGCTCGTAATCGTCATGTCATCAATAACTACAGTCCCTTCAGTTGGCTTTAATAGCCCATCGAGATGTTGGAGCATCGTTGATTTACCAGACCCGGTGTGCCCAATCACTGCGGTGAATGAACCTGTTGGAATCGTAAAATTCACATCCTTCAATGCCGAAGTTGCGAATGGTGAATTTGGTTGGTAGATAAAGTCTACTTGTTGAAACTCGATTGCCATAACCACTTAACCATCCCTTCTTCATCCAAATATTCTGCTGGTACACTCACACCCAATTGGCGGAGTTCAGCTTTCAATTGTTCGGCAAATGGTACATCCAAACCTAATTTAATTAATTCCGGTCCATTACCAAAAACTTCAGCTGGTGTGCCCTTTTCGACGATTTGACCGTCATTAATCACCAGAATATGGTCGGCACTAGCTGCTTCATCAATGTCGTGCGTAATTGACAACACCGTCAAAGCATCGCCCATCCGCGCTTTTAAATCACGAATTACTTTAATTACTTCACGCCGACCTTGTGGATCCAGCATTGAAGTTGCTTCATCTAAAATTAAAATTTCTGGCGTAACTGCGATAACACCCGCAATTGCGACCCGTTGCTTTTGACCACCCGATAAGCGCACTGGTTCGCGATCAGCAAATTCACTCATCTGTACTTCAGCCAAGGCGTCATCGACACGTTTAATCATACTTTCACGTTCAACGCCCCGATTTTCCATTCCAAAAGCGACGTCATCAGCGACGGTCGCCCCAACAAATTGGTTATCCGGATTTTGGAAAACCATCCCAACTTTTTCACGAATGTCCCATGTGTTTTCATCGTTCACTGCTAAACCAGCAACCGTCATATCGCCGGTATCCGTGACCAATAAACGGTTTAATAACTTTGCTAATGTTGATTTACCTGAACCATTATGACCAATGATTGCCACCCATTCACCAGCTTCAACACTAAAAGAAATGTCGTCTAGCGCTTTGACATCACTGCTAGGATATTGAAATGATAAATGTTGTACATCAATTATCTTGCTCACTACTCTACCCTCGTCACGACAAATTCCGTCGCTTTTCGTCTACTTACCTATAATACGTAAAATTTTATCACAAATCATGCCTGACAACTAGCGCCAATCCTTATGAGCTATCACTTATAAACTTTGACTAATACCTTCCCTATTCACATCTCTAGCTATCTTTGCTATTGTTGTCATTAATAATAGTTGTTAGTTTTATGTGTTTACGTCAAACCACCAGCGTGTCAGATCGCACTCCACACATAGAAAAAGCGGCCACAAAATTAATTTTAGGGAGTTAATGCCATTATGTTTGAAACACCAACTTACAATCGTTTGACCCCAAAGTTGTTTCTTGAATTTATTCGGATTCAAGCCAAAACCGCTAGTATGGTTCCTGTTATCACGGGAACTGCATGGGCGGCTTACTACTTTGGGCACTTTAATTTGGTAAATACCATTATGTACTTCGTCGCTCAATTGATGATCGCGATGTTTGTCACCGGCTTTAATAATGTCCAAGATTACAAACTTGCCGTTGATTTACATTATCGTGATACCTATAACATGGTCGGCGTAAATCATTTGAACCCCAAAAAACTTTATCACTTAGTTTTCTGGTTCATCGGCATTGCGGCAATCTTAGGTTTAGCCCTCGTTTTCTTGACCAACATCTTCATTATGTTTGTTGGTGGGGCTGCAATGTTAGTCAGCATTCTCTATACTTATGGTCCAATTCCATTCTCCCGTTATCCCTTAGGTGAAGTACTCTCCGGGGGCGTTGAAGGAATGGGCGCTTTCTTCATTGCGGTGTACGTTAATGTTCCAACGACTGAAACTGCCCGTTTTGTTTTGAATTGGCCAAGTTTAGACTTGAACATGCAATTTGCTAATTTATTAGCCTTTGTCTTGGCTGCATTTCCACTCTTTGCTTATGTTGGTAACATCATGTTCGCCGATAACATGTCAGACGTGGTCCAAGACGTGAAAAATAAGCGCTATACCTTGCCATACTACTTAGGACAAAAAAACGCTTTAACACTTTACGGTATCGTCGCCATTTTGCCATTTGTTACGACAATCGCCGCTGTCAGCTTACACATTTTGCCAATTTGGGACTTGATTGTAATTTTAGCTTTACCAATTGTAATCAAAAACATTAAAACGTTCCGTCGTGAACAAGTGAAAGAGACGACTTTCCTCACTGCAATTCAAAATTTGATTATCTTTCAAGCCTTGACAGTCGTCGGTTTGCTCGTTGGCATCATCTTAAAGTAGTTTGTGAAACTTTGTGATATAGTTCATTTACTTTTTGTAGGTGAAATGCTATACTTTTTCTGTTGTAAGGAAACAAGCAATTTTTATTTTATTCTTTTATTAATAATAACATTCTAAGGAGTACAACATGGCTAAGAAAAATATCGTCGTGGTTGGTGCCGGATTTGCCGGTGTCTTCGCTGCGAAACACCTTGCCAAGGGTTTAAAGAAGAATGACGATTACCAAATCATTTTGGTTGACCGTCACTCATACTTTACTTACATGACTGAATTGCACGAAGTTGCAACTAAGCGTGTGGAACCAAAGCATATTCAATATGATTTACAACACCTCTTTGGTCGTCGTAAGAACGTTTCATTGGTAACAGCTGATGTTACTAAGATCGACAAGGAAAACAAGACTATCAGTACAACTGCTGGTGAAATTTCATTTGAAAAGCTTGTTTTAACTGTCGGTGGTGAATCAAACGACTTCGGTACTCCAGGTGTTAAAGAATTTGGTCACGAAATGTGGTCAATGGAACAAGCTCTTGATCTCCGTCACCACATCGAAGCAATTGTTGCTGAAGGTGCTGGCTCACTTGACCCTAAGGTTCGTGAAGCTAAGTTGACTTTCGCCGTTGTTGGTTCAGGTTTCACTGGTGTTGAATTGATGGGTGAACTCATCGAACAACGTAAGGTTTTAGCCCAAGCTAACAAGTTGCGTGAAGACGAAATCAAGTTGGTCTTGCTTGAAGCAGCCCCAACAATCTTGAACATGTTAGATCGTCAAGGTGCTGACAAGGCCCTTGCCTACATGAAGAAGAAGGGTGTTGATGTTCGCCTCAACGCCAAGGTTACTGAAGTGCGCGAAAGTGAAGTTGTTTTCGCTGATGGCACTACTTTGCCTACTGAATCATTGGTATGGACTGCTGGTGTTAAAGCCAAGGAAACTTCATCTAAATGGGGTCTCGAAACTGGTAAGGGTGGCCGTTTCCAAGCTGACGATCACATGCGTGCCGTTGGTGAAAAGGATATCTACCTTGCCGGTGATTCAACAACTTACCAAGAACCAGCCCGTAAGGATCAACCTGGTGCTGGCTTCATTCCACAAACTGTTGAAGGTGCTGAATCAGCCGTTAACACTTTGGTTCCTAACATTGTCGCTGAAGTTAACGGCAACGAAGGTACTAAGATTTTCAAGGGTGTTTACCAAGGTTACGCCGTTTCAATCGGTACCCACTACACTGTAGCTACTTTGTATGAAAAGTACCGGATGGCTGGCTTCTTCGCCAACATCATGAAGCACATCATCAACTTGCGCTTCTTCATCCAAATCTACTCTGCATACCACATTTTCCACTACATGATGAACGAATTCTTCCGCACACCAAACGAACGTACGATGTTCTACGGTTGGACTTCACGTCTTGGAAATGTTCTCTGGTCAGTGCCATTGCGTATTTTCTACGGTGCAATGTGGCTTGTCGATGTCTGGTACAAGTTACCAGGTCACACCGACGACTGGTTCAGTAAGGACTTACGTTTGCAAACATTCACTTGGTTGCAAAAAGCGACTGAAACTTCTGGTGCTTCTGCCGGTGGTGCCGATGCTGCTGCAGCAACGGCTGCGCCAGTTGCTGACCCAACTTTCACTTTGTCATACACATTTGGTAAGACTCCAATGCCTATCTTCGATCACCTTCCAAAGTGGTACGAAGCTGTTACTAAGGTAATGATTCCTAACGAAGCTACTGCATTGTTAATGCAAAAAGTAATGACAGTTGTTGAATTGTTGTTGGCACTTGCAATCCTTGCTGGTTTGTTCACTTGGTTGGCTTCAGCTGTAACTATTGGTTTGGTTGTTGTCTTCTCACTTTCAGGCATGTTCTACTGGACTAACATGTGGATGCCATTCGCCGCTCTTGCTATCATGAACGGTTCTGGTCGTGCATTTGGTCTTGATTACTGGGCAGTGCCTTGGTTACAAAAACACTTGGGTAAGTGGTGGTATCGTGGATACGAAGCCTCAACTTATAACCAATTGGCTAAGTAATCTTTAATCACATAAAATAATCATGTAAAAGGTTCGTGGGCCGCGGTCCGTGAACCTTTTACTATTACATAAGCATTTTGGGTATATTGACCTTAAGTGTGTTATTGCCACTGCGTGCCTGGAAATTGCTTGGCGCACCACGCTGGAAGCTCATTGCTAAGCCAAAAAGCGGTCTTAGCAAACTCGGATAAGCTGGGACTCTACGGGAATAAATTCCCAAAACTCCTCATCTTTTCCTCAGCGACGATATGTGTTTCACACATATCGTCCCAGTCGCGGTGTAAAGACTGCGCCCGCCAAGCAATTTCCAGACACTCCGTTATTTTGAACTATCCTTACACTTATACTTACGAAATGACATCGCAAATTAAAATCCTACCGCTAACTATATTAGGATTGAACAACGTAACGTTTTTAACATTAGAAAACTGGAGAAATTTATGCGTGATGATGCACTAAAAAAATACATCTATATTGCCCTACTTGTTGCTCAAGGTGTGATTATTGGGTTACTGGAACGGATGATTCCCTTCCCATTTGCCTTCGCGCCTGGTGCTAAGCTCGGTTTAGCTAATTTAATTACGATTGTGGCTATTTTCACCCTGGACTTTAAGGACGCATTTACCCTTACTTGGATGCGCTTAATCATCACAATGCTCCTTGGTGGCACGGTTTCTACATTTATGTATAGTTTAGGTGGGGCAATGCTCTCATTTTTTGGTATGATATTAATAAAGCAACTCGGCGAAAAGCGCGTTTCCATTATCGGAATTTCGGCAGCTGGTGGTGTTTTACATAATGTCGGTCAATTAGTCATCGCAAGTTTAATCGCACACTCTTGGAGCGTCTTGCTCTACTTACCAATATTGTCCTGGATTGGACTAGCGGCGGGGATTGCGATTGGGATTGCTGCCAACTACTTATTCCAGCACGTTGATGTCTTGAATAAACTCAAACTAAGCTTCAAAACCGAGCAAATTAAAAAACGTAAATTAAAACATGCACGATAACATTTAAAGGACGTGAACACATGGCGCAAACGCAACTTCACCCAATCTGGGATACTTATCCCGAAGTAAAAACAGAATTATTAGCCGTCGTCGATTTGATGGAAGCCAATATTAATTTAGCTGATTCAGATGTAAAGACCGCTATCATTGATATGATTAAGCATGGCGGTAAAATGCTCCGACCAGCCTACACATTATTGATGTCAGCCTTTCACGAAACCGACCGTAAGAAAATGATTGCCCTCGCGGCAGCCATTGAAACTTTACACACAGCGTCACTAGTACACGACGATATTATTGATGATGCTCCCACTCGACGTCACCAACAATCAATCCAACACCAATTTGGTAAGGATGTGGCAGTTTATGCCGGTGACTACTTATTCGTCGTCGTTTTCCGGATGCTCAGTACTTATCATAACGATTTGAAGTCAGTCCAAGTTGATACTGGTTATCTTGACCGGATTCTTGGTGGCGAACTTCAACAAAAAAGTTCACGCTACAACTACGAAATGACAATTGACACTTATTTGAAGCAAATCAACGGTAAAACCGCTGAACTATTTGGTTTGGCAACTACAGTTGGTGCCATGGAATCCGGTGCCTCTACCGCCTTCACGAGTCTTGCTAAGTCAATTGGCGTTAACATTGGGATGGCCTTCCAAATTATGGACGACATTTTGGACTATGATGAATCTAGTGTTCAAATTGGTAAGCCAACGATGGAAGACCTCCGTCAAGGTGTCTACTCAGCACCGTTGATCTATGCGATGACTGTTAGTCCAACCGAAATTTTACCATTATTGAAGCAAGAAGCCGCCATGACGGATGCCCAAGCGCAACAGGTTGATGAACTCGTTAAAACCGCTGGTGGTGTCATGAGCGCCAAAGCTTTAGCCCAAAAATACACTGATGACGCGCTCCGGGGCATCGCACAATTACCAACGCACCCCGCTAAAGACGTTTTGTTGGAATTAACGACTAAGTTGCTTGACCGCCGCGACTAAAATTATCGTGGGTAGTATTATCCACATCATGAATAGCAATTTTATCAATCAAAGGAGTGACATTTGTTGCTCCTTTTTTGGTGTCTACTACATTTATTTGGACTGTTTCGTCTGACTTGAGATTGAATAAAATTGGTAACTGCGTGCCAGCAAATTACCGGCACTCCGTTAGTTAGGTATAATTCTCCAACTAGCCAAAAAGTTACCACCCACAGGCAGCAATATCATTGAAACAACAACACTAACAATAGAACCACTGTTTCTATCAGTTACCCTACACACACGTTATCTAATAAAATGTGTACAAAACCGTAATCTTGGTCGCCAATAATGGTGTTCTAGCTTGCAAGACGGTAAACTTAAAGTGTATCGTCACAGCTACTATCTTAAAACAACTCAATTTTCTAGTAACGCCCACCCGACTATTTTGGAGGAGAAGATGAAAAAATTAATACTTTGTTTTACGACTTTCATCTTGTTGTTAGTTGGTGAAGGTTTAATTTCAGCTAAATTATTACCAATTTTAAATGCGTATTCGCTTTACTATGGTTTTATCCTTGTCCTTTATGCAATTTTGACCTTTTTTATTGTCAAATATCTCCTCAGAAAATTTTTCAAACACAACATGACATTACGTTTCATTAATTTCAAAATTCTTCGTACGGATTTAGTCTTATTTTTCATCATCGGACTGATTGCTATCATTGTCGCCATTATGGATTTTATGCATCCTAGTAACCCGCAATTCAATTTACTCGTTATCATCAATGCGCTGACGGCTGGAATTTTTGAAGAAGTTATTTTTCGCGGTGGTGTTCTCTACATCTTACTAAAAGCATTCCGTTGGTTAACTAACCCACCGCTATGCGCCGCCCTAGTCAGTTCGCTGATTTTCGGTTGTGCTCACCTAGAAAATTTATTTTTCACGACCCAATCACTAACCGCCACGCTGCAACAAGTTTTCTCAGCCGCCATTCTCGGCTTAGTCTGTGCCATTATCTATCTACGGACTGGCTCGCTAATTTATCCAATGATTTTACATTTTCTCAATGACTTCGTTTCATTCTTGAGTACCAATGATTTAAATAATACCAGTGTTAGTTGGTTCTTGGTAATCATTAGCGTTGGTATCTTACTAGTTCTCTTGATTGGCGTTTACCTCAGTAAAACTAATCACAGTAAAAACACCGTGTTGCTCCTCCAAGATTTTTGAGAAACCACGGTAAAAATGAATCTAGAGTGGTGAATGGTAATCCTATTCAACTAAAAAATCGCATTACTCAACTGAGCAGTGCGATTTTCGCTTATAGATAATCTTTTTTAATAATGTTCAGATGCTCATCGAACTGGTAGTGGATTGGGGCACCGTTATCAACTTCAACACCATCAATATCGGCATCACTAATTTGATCGAGATATTTAATCAATGCGCGTAACGTACTACCATGGGCAACCACTAGTTGATTTTTGCCCAGCATTAATTCTGGCGCAATTTCATCTTGCCAGTATGGTAATAACCGATCATACGCCATTGCTAAACTTTCACCACATGGTTCAATTCCGGCTGGATATTGCCGCGTTGGGGCTACTTTTGGCAGTAGTGGTGGCACACTCGAATAACTACGGCGCCACTCCTGTACCCGGTCGGCGCCATAGCTTTTGCGGGCGTCACTTTTATTCAATCCACGCAGTGCGCCGTAATGCCGTTCATTCAAACGCCATGATTTTTGCATCGGAATCCACAACTGATTGCTAGCTTCTAATACGATGTTGGCGGTATGAATTGCCCGTTTCAAATACGATGTGTGCACCTTTGCGAATTGAAAACCCGATGTTTTAAGCGCTTCACCGGCTTCAATTGCTTGTTGTTCACCAAGATCCGTTAATTCGACATCGCTCCAACCAGTAAATAAATTGTCCCGATTAGCCGTACTTTGACCATGCCGCATAATTACTAAATCGCTCATCAACCCACCTCCAATTTCGCTAGTTTTACCACATTTTTTATGTATTCACAATTACGCACCTCTTTTAAGGTGGAAAGTCTGTATCTCATAATTTTACCGCATTTTTCGGTAAAATAAAAAGGCTAGTTTCGTATTACTAAGCCTTTCTACAATTATTAATTTATGCAAAAATGTGCACTGCTGTGGTACCTAAAATTACTAAAATACCAAATCCCGCAACAAATAAATTTTTACGAGCCTCATTCACGCGTGCCACACTTTTTGTCCGTTGTTCCAGTAATTCATGCATTATTTCATCTCCTCATATTCCGTTAATATACTACATGTATGAAGTTGCCCGAATGGCTCCTCATATTTAAAAATCAAATTTCCGAACGATTTCGCATACTTCACGTATTTGAATAGCCGAACATTTTCGGTTATCGTTCTATTAACCCCAACCATATTTTAGCGACCAAATTAGAACATTATATGAATACGGCGCGAAGATAGTTGTAAGTTCCACTCCCAATTAACCGTCATTATTACTGTGACGGCGGGGTTAAATCACTGGATTTTACTCACTTAGCAAAGGAATTTGCGCTTTTACAAATCTATGGGTTGTTAAAACACGAACATTAGAGTACAATATTTCCAATAGCTTATATATCGTCGTAATAGGTCGACAGTTTCTACCCAGCACCGTAATGCTGGACTATAAGCAGAAAACAGTCGAATTCTAGGCTTTTTCTGCTTTTGATAAGTAGGAGAAGCCTTTTTTGTATACATAAATACAACGGGCTTCTCAAGTTGAACTTTTGTTATTTGCAACTTTCCTATTTAGGAACAATCAAAAATTTGAAAAGAGGTTGAAATTCATGTCTAACTGGGACGAAAAATTCTCTAAGAAGGGTTATACCTTCGATGATGTTGTTCTCTTGCAAGGTGACCACACATTGGCACCAAAGGAAATCGATTTAAGTACGCAAATTGCGGATAATTTGAAGCTTAACATTCCGGTTCTTTCAGCAAGTATGGATACTGTTACAGAAGCCAAGATGGCGACTGCCCTTGCACAACAAGGTGGTCTTGGTGTCGTCCACAAAAACATGAGTATCGACGATCAAGCCGGTGAAGTTGCTAAAGTTAAAGCAACCGCCGTTGATAAAACCGCTACACCCAAAGCAGCAACTGATGCTGAAGGTCGCTTACTAGTTGCCGCCGCTGTCGGCGTAACTTCTGACACATTTGACCGCGCCACGGCCCTCTTCAATGCCGGCGCTGATGCAATCGTCATTGATACCGCACACGGTCACTCAGCTGGTGTCCTCCGTAAAATCGCTGAAATTCGTGGTGATTTCCCAACGCGGACTTTGATTGCTGGTAACGTCGCAACTTTAGCTGGTGCTGATGCTTTGTTCCAAGCTGGTGTTGACGTCGTTAAAGTCGGGATTGGTCCTGGTTCTATTTGCACAACGCGGGTCGTTGCTGGTGTTGGGGTTCCCCAATTTACCGCCATTAACGATGCCGCTGTCATCGCTGAAAAATACGGCAAAGCCATTATCGCTGATGGTGGTATCAAGAACGCCGATGATATTACTAAGGCCATTGCGGCTGGTGGTAATGCGGTCATGGTTGGTTCAATGCTTGCTGGTACTGACGAAGCCCCTGGTGAAGTTTTCACTGGCGAAGATGGCAAACAATATAAAACTTACCGCGGGATGGGTTCAATTGGGGCAATGCAACGTGGCTCATCTGACCGTTACTTCCAAGGTGGTGTCAATGAAGCTAACAAACTTGTTCCTGAAGGTATCGAAGGTCGCACGGCTTACAAGGGTGCTGCCATTGACGTTATCGGTAAAATGATGGACGGTTTGAAGGTTAACATGGGTTACTTGAACACCCCAACAATCAACGCGCTTGTTGATGACGATGCTGCCATTCAAGTTACTAAGACATCATCACCTGAAGAAGACGAAAAGATTTCATTTGATGACGTCCTCTTACAACCAGCTGCTTCAAAAGTCTTGCCTAACAACGTTTCATTAGCAACTAAGTTAGCTGCTAACATTGAACTCCACATGCCAATCGTTTCAACTAGCGCAATTACTGACGCTAACTTGGCATTAGTTTTGGCTCAACAAGGTGCACTTGGTGTAATCACTAGTGACTTGTCTGTTGAAGACCAAGCTAAGGAAGTCGGCATTGTTAAATCAATCGACATCCAAACTGAATCAACACCTAACGCTGCAACTGATAGCGAAGGTCGCCTACTCGTTGCTGCTGCCGTTAAGGCCGATGACGAATTAGACGCCCGCATCAAAGCTTTGTTAGATGCCAACGTCGATGCTGTCGTCCTTGAAACTGCTGATCCAGCGGTTATCAAGACTGTTCGCACAAACTACCCCGACCTCACAATCTTTGCTGGTGACATCGTTGACCCAGCGATTGCTAAGGAAGCTTACACTAATGGTGCTGATGTAATCCTTGTTGGCGCTGTGGCTGGCGAAACAACCCACTTGACCGATGTTTTAGCTGTTGCTAAGGTGGCTGCTGAACTCGGTAAGAAGGTTATCGCCAATGGTGGTGTCAAGTACTCTGGTGACATCGTAAAGGCGCTCTCAGCCGGTGCTAACGCCGTAATGCTTGATTCTATGCTTGCGGGTACTGACGAAGCCGTGCAAGGCGCAGTTGCTGTAACTGGTACCGAAAACATCCTCGAAGGTTACGAAGAACACACGACATTCAACGGTTCAGCCGCTGACGTCCTCTTCCAAATGATGGGTGGTTTACGTTCAGGAATGGGTTACACTGGTGCTGGTACGGTTGATGAATTAATCGAAAAAGCCGCCTTTGTCCAAATCACTAAGGCTGGTTTGATTGAATCACACCCCCACGATGTCCAAATTACTAAATCTGCCCCTAACTATTCAAAATAAAACGACAAGGAGTTTATGATGGCCAACAAAGAATTCGATAAAATCTTGGTCCTTGATTTTGGGAGTCAATACAACCAATTGATTACTCGCCGTATTCGTGAATTCGGTGTCTTCTCAGAATTAAAGTCACACAAATTAACTGCCGCCGAAATTAAAGAAATTAATCCTAAGGGAATCATTTTCTCAGGTGGACCTAACTCGGTCTACGCTGACGATGCTTTCAAAATCGATCCAGAAATCTGGAACTTAGGTTTACCAATTCTCGGTATCTGTTACGGCATGCAATTGATGGCGTATGATTTACCCGGTGGTGAAGTTTTAGGTGCCGAAGATCAAGAATACGGTGTTACTGACATTGATGTTACTAATGCTGAATCACCATTATTTGCGGGAACTCCTTCTAATCAAGTGGTATTAATGAGCCACGGTGACAAAGTTACAACGTTACCTACTGGTTTTGAAGCAGTGGCTGTTTCAGCTAATACACCATTTGCTGCCATCCAAAATTTGGATAAGAAGTTCTTCGGGATTCAATTCCACCCTGAAGTTCGTCACTCTGAATACGGTAACGACCTCTTGAAGAACTTCGTGTTCAACATTGCTGGTGCCGAAGCAAACTGGTCAATGGATGATTTCATCGACCAAGCAATTGCCGATATTCGTGAAAAAGTCGGTGACCGCAAAGTCCTCCTTGGCCTTTCAGGTGGGGTTGACTCATCAGTTGTTGGGGTTCTTCTCCAAAAAGCCATCGGTGACCAATTAACTTCAATCTTCGTTGACCACGGTTTGCTCCGTAAAGGCGAAGCTGACCAAGTAATGGAATCGCTTGGTGAAGGTTTTGGTTTGAACATTATCAAAGTCGACGCCCAAGACCGTTTCCTCGGTAAATTAGCCGGTGTCACTGATCCAGAAACTAAGCGTAAAATCATCGGTAATGAATTCATTGAAGTCTTCAACGATGAAGCCATCAAATTGAAGGACGTTGATTTCTTAGCTCAAGGTACCCTTTATACCGACGTTATCGAATCGGGTACTGATACTGCCCAAACAATCAAATCACACCACAATGTGGGTGGCTTACCAGAAGATATGCACTTTGAATTGATTGAACCTATGAACACTTTATTCAAGGATGAAGTTCGTTCAATCGGTGAAAAGCTCGGTATTCCGCATGCCTTGGTTTGGCGTCAACCATTCCCAGGTCCTGGTCTTGGAATCCGTATCCTCGGTGACATCACCGAAGAAAAACTCGAAATCGTGCGTGAAACTGATGCCATCTTACGCGAAGAAGTTGCCAAGCACGGTCTTGATAAGACTATCTGGCAATACTTCACCGTCTTGACTGGTTTACGTTCCGTTGGTGTCATGGGTGATGGTCGCACATACGACTACACCGTTGCCATCCGCGCCGTAACCTCAATTGATGGTATGACCGCATCATTTGCCCAAGTTCCTTGGGACGTGTTGGAAGAAATCTCAATCCGCATGGTAAATGAAGTCGATCACATCAACCGCATAGTGTACGATATTACATCTAAGCCACCTGCAACTATTGAGTGGGAATAATGACAAAAGCTCCAAGAACCTTATCACTAAAGGGTTCTTGGAGCTTTTTGCTTTGGCTTGGTCCCAATTTGGTCCCAGTTTATGAAATTAATCGCATTTTAGGTGCACTTTCAAGTGAACGCCTAGGTTGCCTCGCTGTATTCGAGTTGCATGTCACTATGTTTCGCCAAGATAAATTTGTCAAACTCAAAAAACTCAAAAATAATATTGCTATAATCATTTTGTTATTATCTAATCTTAAGCAAAAACATTAAAATTCATGGCTAAAAATTGACCACTCCGATATACGACAAACCATAAATTGCAGCAGCCATACTAGCAATTCCACCCACTACAACAATCAATACTGTCAATTTCGGATGATTCATAACAAATGTTCCAATTTTAAGTTGTTTTTCACTGTGTTTAACACTCTTATACAGAATAATGACTTGCGCAAATTCATCTGCAAATGGAATCATATCGGGCGTCGCCATATTAATTAACATAATTGGTGCAATAACATACCATGGCATAAACCACATTACTACTACACTAATTAAGATTACAATAGTCATAATCATATTATTCATTCTCTCTTTCTATAGTTTCTTTCAAATAAATACGCCAATAAAAATACATAACTCACTAATAATCCATCGAACCTTTGGCCATACGTCTCTTCACATCACATGCCCATCACACAAGTTTCGATTCATGACAATGCTTTGCAAAATTAAGCTTCATCCTGTTCTCTCATTTTTTCAACGATTCCATTTATTACAGTTGCCGTTGCATTTGCTGTATCTTTTAATAAAAATTCCATTGTACTTTCGCCAACATGTAAGAAGTACGTCTTCATCAACCTTCCCGTACTAGAAACATATGCCTCTGTTCTATCACTAAACGCTTCATATCTAGCATCTTGATGTGCTTTCTTAAATACGATTTCGTTCGGAGTTAGTAAATACCCTTCTTTCCCATTCCAACTCAATGTAGTATCAACCATGAGCATAACGTCAGATTCATTAACGTATCCATTACCATATGCTTCCATAGCAGCAACCAGCTTTGTTCTGTCAATACTTTCAAAGCTCCTGCATTTATCACCAGCCGAAAACATCTGACTCTCAATTAGTTCTTCGTAATACCTACGTAGTTCTTGATTCTTTGCATCCGTCAAAGCCCGTTGTTCTTCAACATATTTTGCGTGGTTTTCAGCTAGCTCCTCTAATTTTCTTCGTTCTCTACCAATCATCGAAGAATCGTGTGCTTTAAGGACTGTGGAAATTAAATCCATGAACATCCGTATACCATCTCCAACAATATTTGTATTCAAATACATTCTAATATCTTTTGCAGCTGAGTCTGGCTTGGCATATATATCATTATCCGCAATAAAATCAATATCATTATATGCAATAAAATCGTGTTCTTCATGCTCCTCTCCGTCAATAAAGAACGGCGTGATAACATGTATCCCTGTATCCACACAGAATATAATTCCTAATGCTTTATAATTATCATTTTTATATTCGTCAAGTACTTTTTCCGCGTCAAATTCATCCTCATCGACATATTCATATTCACTGTTATCAAATTTTTGGAAAAATTCGGCTTGCTTCTGCAAAACTTCACCATTTACATGCCAGAACTCTTCAATTGTAATACCACCAGCCATCAATGCGACACCATGTGTTACGTCATCATCAAGATAATTTGTCAAATACGTATCGTTAATTTCTTCCTCAATTATCAAAAAGTATCCGTTACCGAATTCATCAGTATATTCCCAATCATCCTCGGGAAGTCCATCAAGGATTTCTTCAATCACACTATACTTATTAGCATTCTCAAGTTGATTTCGTAATTCTTCTTTTTCGGTTTCTAGTTGGTCTTCACGAGCAAGTTTTTCTTTCAAACCATACTTTTCAATTAGTCCTTCTGAACCAGTTGCGTGTACGATGCTCAATAAATTATCTAAAATTTCTTGGCGTACTCGGCGACTTACACTGAAACAATCAAAAACTTTTTCCTCATCTGCATCAATCTCAATGTCTTCGTTATATAGATACATATACTCGACCGCAGTTTGAAGAATCGTTTTTTGTACCGCTATTGTTTCAATATTTTCTACTTGTTCTAAATGTATTCCTGCCTGTGGCTCTTGTATGCCTAAATAATGTTGTAAATTTCTTAAATATGCTTCTTGTAAGGGGCTTATTTCTTTATATTCATTTGCCAATGAATATAAATACCCAATCAAAAATTGTTTCTGACTTACATTTAGTTCCTGTACATCATATTGTGAATTGAGCGCGTAAATACGTTCACGCTGTTCTTCAGCTTCTTTTTCTAACATTTGTTTCTCAATGTCTGAGACCTGGGTTTCCTGGCTCGTAATTCGATCTTCATGATCACTCAATCCATCAAATACATTTGAAAAGTCATCCTTTAGCCCTGACATATTCCCACTAAGAGACTCGATAACTTCCCCATTTTGTTCAGAAAGTTTGCTAAGCTTTGTACCAAATGGCTTTGCTCCTTGTTTCATGCCTTCTTCATACTTCTTCTTACGACCAAACATAGCCGATACCTCATTTCTTTTTAATCTAATACAACGTCATCCCCAATAACTTGCTTACTCCATTCACTAGATAAGAACTCTTCAAATATTTTTTCTCGGTACAATTCATTTTTAAATACAGTTGCAATAGTCACTAATATTCCACCAATATCCAATTTATCAATATCCTTTGTTAATGCGACATAAATCACATTACTTGACGATGCAATAATGTTTGAATATGAAATTATCTTATTAGTTCTAACTTTGTACAACTCAATCGAGCCGTCTTTTTTTTCGTCGTACATCATACGATGAAGCATAGCAATCATCGTATTTATTGCCATTGCATACGCTGCCTGTTTGCTGACGTCCAGAATGTTTGACGCATCCAGTCCCACATTTGCCAACGTTTTTTGCCCTTCTTGGGCTTTTGATTGAATTCCACCAATATCAAGCCCGTATTTTGCTATTTCTTCAGCGAATTTTTCTGAATTTACAACTGTATTTAACATTGGCACCGGTAACGAATGTTTTGTATGAACGTCAGACTTAAGGTGTTTCCATTCCTGGTGCAAAGCTTCTACAAGAATTGCAAATTCTTCAACACGTTTACTTTTATCCTTTTCTTTAAACGGATGAATAAATGCATAATACAAAACCTTATCAGTATCAGCGTGTTTTGAAATATAATCATGTCCACCTAACGCGTTACCATAAGTACCGTGGGTAACATGATATGATTTCAAATCCACCGACGTCACGGTCCTTGTCGCGATATTTGCGGTACCAAAAACCCATCCCAATACCGGATCATGACCAACAGTAGAAAATCGATGCCCCATACCACTGGTTGATAAAGGACTTTTACCTGATGCCCCCTTAAAGTTGCCGCTGCCAAAATTCACATCGAATGTTACCGGCATTTCATGTACTTCAGCCCAGCTAGGATGATAAAGTTTACCGCCTCGATCATCACCATAGTCATGATTTCCAGCAGCCGTTTTATCATCCGGACGATTATTTCTATCAAAATGTCCAGTTGTTAATGCGTATTGTCGTATAACTTGAAGAATTGTAGCAGTTACTAAAAACACATAATCTGCTTTTTTCATCTTGGTTTGCTTTCTAAACTCTTCATCAAAGTTATCGATAATCGAATCCACATTTAAAGCAACATCCGCAACTCTATTTAATTCATCATTGATTTTTGTTAAATTACCAATATCTCTATCAATCCCATCAAATCGCTCCTGATTTGATCTTTTCATATCGTCAAATTTATTTGCCATAATTTTTCCAATCTACAAATGCGTCTTATATCAGAGAAAAAATCGCGTCAGCTGAAAATATCTTCATGGCTTACACCTTTACAATATTTATATAAAAACAATTTTCATCAATTGACTTCGCTTTTCACTCTTCCACAATAGCTATCACTGCTAGTCCGACAACACTCATTGCGGTTTTATCACTTTCGTATGTGTGTATATGTCAGCTTGGTATGGACCATTAAATTGATACAATTCACCACCTTGAAAATCGAAAATTGGCTGCTTGCGATGTTTAAAATAGTAATAGTAATTGGGCTTAAATTCCATCAAATCCTTTTGTTTCGTACCAAAAATATACGGATTCTTATATACCCAACTATCTTTAGTATGCCGTTTCACATCCAACGTTCCATCACACTTACCGCTTAGTTTCATAACAACTTTTTTAGTTTTCTTACCATTTTCGTATTGAATATAATGGACTATTTTTTTCATTGATAAGTTCCTCCGAATTTTGCTTAGTCGTTCACATCATCACTGTTCGAGTACTATTATTCAAATCTGACATCACACGTAATATCCGCTTACTGAATTTTCATCGTCCGTACATGCTTTGAGCCTTTATAATAAATTTTATTATTTTTCGGATTGCCAAGTAATTGCTCAACTGTTACAAAGGCGTACCCGCGTTCAGCTAATGTGTCGTAGGCGGCCAACGCGGCTGGAATTGAAGTTGCATGAATATCATGCATTAGGACAATATCGCCACTACGTGTTTGATTTACCACCCGTTTGTAAACGATGTCGGTGTTGCGATCACGCCAATCGTTAGTATCAACTTGCCAAAGCATGATTGGTTTGCCACATTTTTTTACGTTACCGCCTAAACCGCCACCAGGTGGCCGCATCATTAATGAATTTTTACCAATTGCTTTTCGCAGCTTAGCATCTGTTTTAGCTAAATCGCCCCGAATATCCGTCGAATTCATGCGATGATTCCAAGTGTGGTTATCAATTTCGTAACCATTCCGGGCCATTCGTTTTAGGAGCTTAGTTTTGCCAGGAATATTTTCCCCAACCACAAAAAATGTTGCGACTTCGTTTCGCTTTTCGAGCCCTTTCACTAATTTAGGGGTCGTTTCCCACGGGCCATCATCAAAGGTCATCGCTACCCATTTCTTGGCAACCTGTGCCTCAACCTGAGCTGTCTTGCCATCAACGGTATATGCAATCGTCGTCTTGCCGAAATTTTGGGCAGTCACTTGACCGTTCGTTTCGGCCGTCACAACATCAGGATTACTCGACGTTACCTTCAAATCTGAAAGATCAGCGTTTTTTGGTGTTACGTTTAAATTTAATTGCAGTTGCTTACCTTTCGCGCCGAATAAAAGTTTTTTGGCATCAAGTTTGATAGTTGCCACTTTCCAGTGTGCATAATAATTGGCGTGCTTCTGATTTTTTACAATTTGCTGAGTAGTAACTTTTTTCCCGCCAACTTCTTGTGTGTACCAACCCTTCAATTCATAATTTGCCCGCGAAATCTTGGGGAATTTTCCTAGTTGCTGGCCTCTGTTAACTTTCTTTTCCGTAAAGCTCAATTTTCCTTCATTGCCAAAAAATTTAACTTTAATTTTCGAGTTAACACCCACACGTTTGACTGCACTCGTGTTTCCTTCAACCGATTCCGCTGCTTCTACATAAGTTCGCACACTTGCCACTAAGCTAAAAATTCCCAACAGAATTATTAGCATGGTTTTAATTTTTTTGAACATTCTTTTGTACCTCCTTTGCTTTCATTTAATGGAACCCCAAGCCGTTCCTTATTTTTATTACAAATTAAGCATAGCAAAACGCTTTTTTTCTATGTTATGAAGGCGACGTGTGGATTGCACTAAACCGATTCACGTAGCACACAGCACACCGCTCTATCCCAGTGATACCAACGAGTTAGCTCGTTATGATTCATTCATTGATATCCCATCAAATTCGCGGTCACAAAGGTTTCGATTCTTGCACATATTTGCAAAGCTTTTTGGTCACATTTTAGCCACATCCATTATCCACAATGCACATTTAACGCGATTCATCAAATATGTGGACCCACCAAAAACGTGCAATTTACATCCAACATTTCACGCTAGTTAGGTAGTAATGTTGCATCATTTTCATTCCATATAAAAAAAGGCCACGTAGAATTTACTAATCTACGTAGCCTATTTCACGTTAACTTTCCCAAACTTCATTCACACCGCCAGAACTGTATCCGCGGCCATCAGTTAATACTTTTGTACCGTTGTATGACGTGTAACCATAATACGTTTGCGTACCGCCACCTTTATTCCAGGTAACAGTAATTGCAACGTCAGCCGTAATTGATTTCGTTGGATAGTACTCATCCCCGTAGTCAATTGCTGACACATCATACGACAATTGGGATGTCCCATTGGCGCTGATTGTCGCATTCCCAGTGTATGGCGCCCGATCATTATTTGTTTGGGTCACATTACCTTGAGTATCAATATTTAGGGTTGCTTGTGGCCGACTATTACCACCGTTAATAAAATAGTATGTTCCCGTAAATTCTGGAAATTGGCTAAAACCGGTCTGACTACTTGTAGTGTTACTCGTTGTCCCTGTATTCGTAGCGTTCTTTTTACTAGCCGCTTTGGCTTTACGCTTGGCAGCTTTGGCTTTTTTTGTAGCAGCAACGCCATCAGTATTTTGCTGCCGAACTTCGTCACTCGCATCTTTGACCGCTGCCAATTCAGGTTTTGCCAATTCAGTCACTGACATCGCATTTAGCGTCTTGTTAGATTCTTCAAATTTATTATCCGCTGTTAAGTTACGTGCCGCTTGTAAGATTCCTTCATATTCTGAAACTTTCTTTGATGTTGCATCGGTCGTCGCGTCCTTGCTTTGTGATGTTGCGACACTACCGCTATCACCACCCAGCACTGCTTTGGCACCACACCCAGTTAACATAATCGTCGAAATTAAAATAATTGCCAATGTTGCAAATTTTCTTGTGTGTTCTTTTTTCATGACAACTGCCTTCTTTCTATCAGATTTTTCTTTATCTCAAAACGTTTAATTAGCATTAATGTATTAGCACTTGTTGCAAATCTAGTAACTAATTACCCAAAATAGCTTGATACTCTTGTTGGGCCGCATCATCCCCTGAAACAATGAATGTTCCATCGGGACTATACTCGCCAACTTGACCATTGTTCTCCATTTCACCAAATCCATCACTGGCAAAAGCACCAGCTTGGCTAATCCACTCATAAACTTTACCATCATCTGCTAAAACGTACTTGTGGACTGGTCGGTCTTGATCAACATCCATGTACCCATCTACTGTTGTATATTCATCCATTGGATAATCATACCCAGTTGTGCCATCATTGGCATAGAAGAAAACAACTCCATGGAGTGCATGTAAATCGAACCCACCATAACCAGGGTTCCCAAGGTCTTGCTCTTGCATCCGTCCGTTAACTGTATCGGCATACCAATCGCCCTGACCGGCTGCACCGTGATTGAAGTACAGTTCTGAAAGCGCCATGCCGCCCTTAGCAGCTTGCGTGGCTGCCCAATCAGTAAACATGGCTTTTTGTGAGTCCGTTAACCGCGTAATTTTGGTTGCTTGCGTAGCGACTGCCTGTTTAGCGGTTGCTTGCTTACTAACTTTGGCCTTGGCGGCTTTCTTTTTAGCTTTTGCTTTTGCTTTTACGGCAGCTTTAATGCCCGCATCATTTTGCGTTCTTAACTCGTCGACTGCAGTCTTAATCGCCTTGAACTCATCCTGCGCCAATTCAGTCACCGATAATGTATTTAACTTTTCATTCGATTCCGTAAATTTATTCTTGTCAGTTAAATTCCGAGCATCTTGTAACGTTTTTTCCGCATTAGCAATTTTCGTGGCTGTTTCGGCCTTTACTGAGCTACTTTTTACTTGCTTAGTTGAACTATTATTGTGATTATCACTAGCCAACTGTGCACTACACCCGGTTGTTGCACCTACTGAAATAACTACTAGGCTCATTGCTACTAATTTATTTATTTTTTTCATGATTTCTACCGCCTTTCTATCAAATATCAATTCACAAACATCATCGATTTTGACACAGCTTCTCGTTGATAGTTATTGTTTTTCATGCATGTGTGCAATTTCCTTTAACCCCGCATTCATCAATGTGAACACAGTAATCCAGGCAACAACAATTAACGCAATCAAGCCAATGTATGCGTCCATTCCAATCCATGAGCCGGCAATTTTATCCCACACTGTGTGCAGACCAACCGCGATTAAGAAGAACACGAGGAAATTTTTATTCGTTAACTGATTCATTTTAAATTCTGCGGCGCGTTTAGCAATAATTAGTGCGCCACCCGCAATCGCCGCCCAAACCATGTGCGTACCAAGCGTTGTCCAAGCACGGGCAAACGTAATCCCCAGCACATCACTACCATCAGTTCCTAGTCCAAGGAAGGCTAAACTCGTAGCTTGCGAAGTCCACGCAGTCATGATGTAGCCGGCAGTTTCAAATGCGGCAAATCCAGCTCCAACCGCTGCCCCAATCAAAATCCCATTTAAAATATGAGTAACAACATATTTTCTGACAAAATACACGATGATAATTAATTTGCCGACTTCTTCAACCGCTCCAACTAAAAGTGCTCCGCTCCAAGTCGAAATATCACCATCTCCGATAATAATTGTTAACAGCAACGTAATAAAAATCGCCATTACGCCACCAATGAAGAACACCTTGAGCGTTTCAAAAATACTAAAGTTTTTGAAGGCATTTGATTCAAAGAAGAAGATTAAGCCCGTTACTGGTACGGCGAAAGCACCAATCAGGATTAACCCCGCACTCACAGTTGGAATTTGCCATTCGGTTGATGCAAAGAATAATGCAATAAAGGCGACTAAGCTACCCATAAAGAACCGTGAGAATAACCATGGGCGACTCCAATTTTCAGAAATATTCGCCAAATCCGGCGTTGTTTTTGAAGTACCTGCGATAAAGACTTCATCAGCTTCCGCATTCGTATGTTTCTTCCCAACTTCTGAGAATAAATCCTTCAAATTAATGTTAATTGCGCCTGATTCACCCGTGAATTCATTCAATTTTGAGGTTGCCGAGTTAACAACTGATTTAGCCGCATTACCGTAAGCATTTTGATTTGGCATTGGTTGTCCATATTGGGGTTGACCTTGGTTCGGCATTCCTTGAGCATATTGCGGTTGACCTTGATTTGGCTGACCTTGCGTATATTGCGGTTGACCTTGGTTTGGCATCCCTTGGTTATATTGTGGTTGGCCTTGGTTCGGCATTCCTTGAGTATATTGCGATTGACCTTGATTGGGCTGACCCTGCGCATATTGCGGTTGGCCTTGGTTCGGCATCCCTTGACTATATTGGGGTTGGCCTTGATTTGGCATCCCTTGGTCATATTGCGGTTGGCCTTGGTTCGGCATTCCTTGTCCATATTGCGGTTGACCTTGATTGGGCTGACCCTGCGCATATTGCGGTTGGCCTTGGTTCGGCATTCCTTGGTCATATTGCGGTTGACCTTGATTTGACGCTACTTGGTCATATTGGGGTTGACCTTGATTGGGTGCTGCTTGATTATTTTGAATTGTTTCCCCTTGATTGGTTGATACTGCTTGAAATTGACTGCCCCCACATTTAGGACAGAATTTCGCATCATCTGTTACTTGCGTGCCACAATTTATACATATTTTCATCTTTCTTTACCTCGTTTTTTTTGCCTCGATTATCGAGGCACTTCTTAAAATTTATGATTACCTATGACAAGTCTATGCTCATCGTCTGAATTTCATTGTCACTATCAAAGTACTTAATCGTCAAAGTACTACCTGGTCCTGAATGGCTAAACGCGTTTTCAATATCTTGATTTGACGATACAAAATACTTACCAACTTTAAAAATAATGTCCCCACTCACCGGTCCTGAATCATACGTATTACCAGTCACGTAAAATCCCATTTCCTTGTCCTCATTCATGTCACCCAAAGAAGCGCCCGAGAAGCCACTCGAATAGCGATAATTACCTGCTGGGATTTTTTCACTGTAGGTTACGTTGTTAATTTTTGAACGTGGTGTCGTTAACTTAACTTTGATTTTGGTGCCATCTTTCAACGTGCACGTAATCGTGTCACCAACAATGTGTCGCGTTAAGAACTGTTTCATCGCCGCGGTATCGGCAATTTCTTCACCGTCCATTTCAGTAATAATCATTTCTGGTTCCAATTCTGATTGTGACGCCGTATATCCCGGGAAAATTTCATAAATCATAATTCCACTGTCATATGGCATGTCACCGGTCACCATTCCAAACCATGGTGACTTGTTATCCGGATCAGCCTGAACTTTAGCTAGTTTCTTGGCGCGAACTTTAGCGGCTTTATCTGCAGCTGCTTGTTGCTGTGCTTGGCTTGAACTTGCCACTTCGTCGGCTGAACTGGCGCTATCATCTAAATCTTCCACCGAACCAGCATCTGTGTCAGTTGAATCCGCTTCACTACTAGTTTTCTTGGCAACTTTCTCGGTTTGCGATGCCACAGGTTGCTGACTTACATAATATGCGCCACCACCGACTCCACCTAGAGCGACCACGGCACCGGCAATATACATCGCACGACGAGCATTCGCATGCTCATGCCCGAGCTTTTTTTCATGTAATTCGGCGCTGGTCTGCAAGAATGGCGCTACATCTGGTGATTGTTCACCAATTGGTCGCGTAGGTATCGATTCTGGCTGCGACGCTTCTGATGTTCCTTGTACCGTGGCGACTTGTTCTGGCATTGGACTTGCTGGCTGATTAGACTCCATCAACGACTGCCCACACGCTTCACAAAAAATGTTATCGCTAGCATTAAGCGCCTGACAATGCGGACACGTTACTAAATTTTTAGTAGGTGTCGTTGCAGTTTTTATTGACCCTGATTCTGGCGTGGCCTCGTTCAAATTATCACTTGCAACACTCCATTTAGCGCCACATTCACTACAGAAAATTGCATCACTTTCATTTTTAGTGCCACATTTTTCACAAAATTTCATCTTTCTTTACCCCGTAATTTCAGCACATTCGGCGACCCGGTGAGTTCTCGCTGGACACATTTCACCTGCGTCAATCTTCCGCAAAGTAATAGTTTGCGAGTTGTTTACCTAACTCACCAAATGCATTAATTTGTTGTTGCGTTTTATCTGGATACGCGTAGTATTCTTGATCCAGGAGCTGGTGACTCGCTGGTTGATTTGGATCATAATATTGCGACAACCCCACTACTGCAAAAACTTGCGAACCACGTTGAATAATTGCTAAATCGTTTTCAACCCCTTTGTACGTAGATTCACCAGATTTGTTATAACAAATCACGTCGGCCGGCAATTTACTTGGCAGTTTTGTCCGATTAGTGGTTCGCAACATCAAGCTAAGTAGCCAGTCTCGTTGGGCAGTTGTCACATTGGGTATTTTTTGCTGATATAGTTTAACCAACACATCGCAGGCGTCATCGGCTGATATCCGGTTTGATTTACCATTATTCCAGTTACTCAAATCCATCAATTTACGCTGAATCTGGGTGTTCCGATAACCCCAGGTGTTCAAATATTTATCCAGCACCGTGAACCCATCCGTTCCATTTGTAATACCAAGTTCATCAATTAGAATATTTGTGGCGGTGTTATCGCTTTCGGTGAGCATCAACTCAATTAACTGGCGAATTGTAAAACGTGTACCTGGTTTTTCATCCATGAGAATCCCACTGCCACCAACTTGTTCTGCTTGTTGCAAGCTGTGTTGTTTATCCAAATTCATAGCTTTCGTATTCGCAGCATCCATACATGCCAAAGCAATAAAAATTTTAATTGTCGATGCTGCAATTTGATTTTGTTGCTTGCCAGCTAAGTTATTGAGCGATACTCGTTTTCCGCTGGGAACAATTGATTGTGTACTAACACTCCAGTAGCCTGGTAATTTCGTAAAAGTACTATTTTTAAGTTCCCGCGTTAATGTTTTCGTTTGCTTAGGTTCAGCAGTTGTCGCTACACTCGCCTTGTTTTTTCCGGCTTTACCCTTCACTAACGTTTGCTTAATTGGCTCTTTCGTTTGCTTTTTTATCGCCGTTGTTTCTGCTTGTGCTTGCGGTTTTGTTGCAGCGTCCTTCTTTGCTTGACTACAACCAGCGACAATCAAAACCACCAATAAGAACACCAACAACAAAATTCGTTTAATTGGCAATGATGTCTGCATAATTTACTCACCACTTTTCATTCTTAGTCTAAAAAACGATGCTAGAGATGTGCGTCAATCAGCAAATCATCTAACATCATTTAATTTCCATAATTTTCAAGTTAACTATTTTTGGCTGCGATTAGCCTGTTAGATTTTTTAACTAAGTTCGTGAACTATTTAATCCAAACTTCATCAACGCCGTCACCATAAGAATCACCATCGGTTAACACGGCACGACCATCCCAAGCTTGATAGCCATAGTACGTATCTGAGCCACCTTCATCCCATGAAACGACCAATTTAACATATGCTTTTTGCACGTATTTGGTTGGGTAGTAGTCGTCAGCGTAGTCAATGTTCGTGACATCATATGATAAAATTCCGGAATTCGCTTGGCTAACAATTGTAGCGCGACCATAATATGTTGATCCATCAGTTTCTTGGGTAACATAACCATCACCTGCGATACTCATTGAATAATATGAGCGATCTGCATCGCCACTAATAAAGCTAAAGTTCCCCGTGAATTCTGGGTACGTGCTGATATCATATGTTGCGGTTGGCGCCGCGACCGCATTTGCAGTAGCATTAGCTTTCTTGGTCGCCTTGGCTGCTTTCTTAGCCGCTTTGGCTTTTTGTGCAGCCGCGACACCATCCGTGTTAGTTTGTCGTAATACATCAACTGCATCTTTAATGTCCTTAAATGCTGGCTTACCAAGTTCGGTCACCGACATCGTGTTCAATTGCGCATTTGACTCTTCAAAACTCCCACTATCAGTCAGCGTCCGGGCTGCTTGTAAAATTCCCTCATACTTAGCAACTTCGGTCTGTTCATCATCGACATTTTTGGTGCTTTGTGCCACCTCTGCGTTGTTACCAGCATCACCGGCTAATTTAGCACCACAACCAGTCAACATAATTGTTGAAATTAGGATAATTGCCATCATGGCAAATTTTCTCGTATGTTCTTTTTTCATCGTTTTAGACCTTTCCTTCCGTATCTTTATTGTTGTTAAACAAAAAACGATGTCAGGGCGTAGCACAAAAAAACTTTTGTACTCATGTCATCCCTAACATCGTTATACTTATTCATTTTTTGTAATTCCAGTGGGCCTATTTTCCCTAAAACATTCCCATTTCATATCTACAATTACACGATACCATTTTCATTAATTATGAACAAATCAACTGTTTCATAATTAATGAAAATGGCTTTCGCTAGTACTTTTGTATAAAAATTGTATTAAGTAAATTTCTATATACATAGTATAGCAAGCTACCATAACCCTAGTTTTTGCAAGGTTCGTACATACTAGCACGTTGTTTTACACGTGGCTTTCATATACATTAATTATCGCCGTTATCGTAGGCTTTCGAGCGTACTGTTGACTATTTATTTTATCCACTGCCATTTTATACGCACAAAAGTTTCGATTTCTAGTCATACTTAAGCGGACTAAAAAAACCAACAGATCGCTAATTGGTTCTATTTATTCTAGCGTAGGATTATCATTTCTGTACTTTTGTTTAAAAATACTCACCTACCACGGAATATACTTTAGGCACTAGTTTGAGCACATCACAAAATCAGCGATAATTGATTTGATTGTTTCGGCCCACAACTGTTTTTTTCTGCTTTGATAATTATCCCCCAACTAACGAAGTGGCAGTAAATTACTTGGCGGGCGTAGCCTTTACACCGCGACTGGGGGAATATGTGTGAAGCACATATTTCCGCTGAGGATAAGATGAGGAGTCTTAGGAATTTATTCCTTAGACTCCCAGCTTGTCCGAACCGCCCAAGACCGCACTTTGGCTTGGGAGGCCGCTTCCAGCGTGGTGCGCCAAGTAATTTACTGACACGTAGTGGCCATTTATATCCAATCCCATGTCAGACGGAATAGAGCCCGATATTTAAACTGAGTAAAATCAATCTGTTGGCCCCTTAAGCTATTTAATCTGTTTCCTGTCGTCAGTATTAGCGATATCTTGCCAATTTCGCTTAAGGACACCATCGACCCACCGTTTAGAAAAACCATAACGTTTCGCGAGTTCAGTTGCATTTGTTGAATCATACTCATTCACGATTAATGATTCAACTTTCTCAGCATTATATATTCGCACTGGGAAATTAACTTGGAGACCACGAAATTCTTCAACAAGCTCCCAAAATAAACGTTCATCATTACCAACGACATCATAAATACTGCGATATGGAGTATTTAACCCTTGCCGCACAATTTCTTCATTGTGACCTACCATCATCATGCTCCTCAATAGCTTAGATTTCTTTATCGTCTTTAATATACGCCGTTGCCTAGACAGAGCATGTCTATATACAGGATTAATAACGTGGTTTTTCTGTCGATAATTAATATCACCAGCAGTTTAAAACTCTGCAAAATAAAAGGTTCGTACAAAATTTAATCTGTACGAACCTTTCATGTTATTATGGCAAATTTCTATAGTAGACTAACGTTTCATCCGTTGGTCGAATCATCTAATTATCCTGTTTGTTCTTGCTGATGACATTATCAACCCAGCGCTTTGAAAAACCATAGCGTTGTGCTAGTACATCTGCATTAGAGCCATCATATTCATTCAACACTAAAATTTCAACCTGTTCGGCATTATACAAGCGCACCGGAAAGTTAACCTGTAATCCGCGGAATTCTTCAACGAGCTCCCAAAAAAGCTGTTCATTTTCTTCAACCGCATCAAATATTTTACGATAAGGTGCATTTAGTCCTTGTCGAATCACTTGATTATTATACTCATCTTGCATTGTTGTACTCCTCAATTATCATCATATTAGTAATGTACCAAATTTCACGAAGTCTATCTAACGCACGACGCGTGCAACCCGCTTGTGGTATTACACGTCAAGAAATAAATAATTAGTTTACTTTTTCTAATCGCTCCTTAGTGCCCTCTTTATGTACAAAAAAGCAGTTTTCGTTCATCAGTATAACGTTTTACTTATTGGAATATCATTGACAGTCGTTCGTATTTGGCTCATTTTTACTGAAAAAAAAGCAAAAATTTTTTTAAAAATTATGAAAACCAAGGTTATTGTTATACATATTTCTGTCAATTATCAGGAAACTATCACATGTATAAGTTCCACTGTTTTAAGTTAAATTTCTTAGAACACGACAAAATGGCCCGGTGAAATCTACCAAGCCGTTTTTGTTACCGTTTTCACATATTGTTTGTATCGACGCTTTATTGCTGCTTATATGCTTCCCATGAATCAAATGCTTCCGTTGTCGTGGCAAAGTCAGTATATCGTGCCAATAAGCCTCGCCGCGTCACCCGTGGAAGCTTCGCAATATCAGTGAACGTATAACCACTCAGCGCCATCCCCTGCAGTAAATCAGTTTTCCCGTACTTACCGTTAGTATGTAACCGAATGAAAGCATCTACCCGCGTATCGTTCAGTTCACGCTCGATACGTTTGGCGATTTGACCACTAAAGAGCATCATCATACCTCACTAATAAAAAAATTTCTATTCTTGTGCTTCAGCCTTTACCACAGCATCTTCGAGAGTCATCCCCGCGAAGTCTTGCGCACTGAACCAACGACCAGTCTTCTTGTCATCAAGGAAGGCTGCTACCACCATTCCGGAAGTGACCGTTTCAACCCCGTGGTGTGCATTCGCGCCACCCAAATCAGTCCGAATCCAACCAGGATCAGCCAAATTCATGGTCACATCAGTGCCGTTTAATTTCTTGGCGAAGTCTTTCGTTGCCTTATCAAGAGCTCCCTTAGAAGCCGCATAAGCAGTTTGTTCAGGTTGATTCTTAATCCCACTAGTCGTGTTGATAATGCGCCCCCAGCCACGTTCAATCATGCCAGGTAAGAATGCGCCAATCAAAATCATTGGTGCCATCAAGTTAACTTTATATGTCCAGATGAATTCATCGGTCCCCATTTCAGACCAGTCTTCATGTGCTTTAGGTTGCACTCCGGCATTGTTAAACAAAATATCAATTTGCGTTTTTGCCAAAACTTCATCGGCAATCTTCAATACATCAGCTTCTTCACTCAATTCACCGGCCACCGCGTATGCATCGACCCCGAGTGCCTTGATTTGCGCAACAAGGTCAGTTGTTCCAGTCAATTGCCGGCTTTGCACAACTACATTAGCACCCGCTTGTGCCATGAACAACGCGATTTCGCGCCCAATACCGCGACTTGCGCCAGTTACCAATGCCCATTTGCCTTTAACATCATTCATAATTTATTATTCCCCGTATTCTGTATATTATGTCTTAATTATACAGAGTGAAAGCTTAGATGTAAGCACTTTCATAAAATCTTCACATTAATCTAAATAGTCATATGCCTTACCATACAAAAAATTGATTGCCACTGTGCTGGATTCGTTCTAACTGGTATTCCCAATACCTCAATGTTTGCGCATCTTCATAAACCTTTCACGTTTCAATAACACTTATTATTAATCCACTTGCTATGATTTAGGTACAACGTAGACTAGGCATTCTACGAAATCTAATTTAAGGTAATACCAATGACTATAACTGCAACTATGCGCCCCGTCGCCATTTTTATGCGCTTGCTGAACGGCGACACGCTAAACAAGCAAAACCTTGCTGATGAATATGCCGTTAATTTGCGGACAATTCAACGCGACATTAGTAATTTGAATGCGTTATTTGCCAACGAAATTTCGGGCTATGCTATTGAATATAACAGTAATTTAAACGGCTATGAATTAGTCAGCACTCAACATAACCTCACTTCCCGAGAAGTCTTTTTGTTATTAAAAATGATCGTTGAAAATCATTCACTAAACGCTAACGAATTCAATCGTGTTAAGGATGGCCTCATCAACCTTATCCCACCAACCGAATGGACGAAAATCCAGCCCCTTGTCATTGACGAAATTGCCAATTACCACCCCATCAAACACGGTAAGGACATCATTGATTTAATCTGGACATTCTCAACTTATATCAAACAGAAAAAAACCGTTGCTGTTACATACCAACGGATGGACAATAAAGTCAGTGCATATGATATCTATCCGCAAGCCATTACTATGGACGAATATTATTTTTACATTTTAGCTTACAGTGAACACCATCCGACCAGCTTAGCTAGTTACCGCATTGACCGTATTCAAACGCACGAAATCGTCGGTACAGCACCTAATACGCACACCCCATTAGTCTCAGACAGTGACTTTAAGCAACGTTCACCCTTTATGTTCTCTGGTACTGCCGAAGTGGTCCAATTCCAATTCTACGGTAAGCCCGAAGCAGCACTTGATCAATTCACTAGCAGTCGCATTGTTGAAACCCTAGATGATTCCGTGATTATCGAAATCAAATCCGTCAACGAACGCGGTACGCTGATGTGGTTACTCAGCCAAGGCAGCTCGGTTAAAGTATTGCAGCCACAGTGTTTCGTTGATAATACGGTGAAAATGCTAAAAGCTCAGCTTGAGCGGTATGAATGTTAATAAGCGGCTGGGACATAACTTGTCCATTCTGCAAAATAAGCCTGATTCCTCCTTATCGTAAGGTAGATATCAGGCTTATTAGTGTGCGACAAAATGCTGCAAACCGCCGTTTCTCCCACGTCCTTTTTAACTTGCTGGGGATCACGGCATCGTACTACTGTTTTTATATTGTGGCTGCTTCCCAGCGACTGGATGCGTCTTTAGCCACAGATGAATTTTGTGTCCCAAGCTTACTGCCATTGTGGTTGCAGCTTGAATTTGCGCTTCCGTAATATAATCCACATGTACCCCCGCCGTAATTATGCAATTACCTAGTAAATCATTCTGAATTTCATACAGCACTAAGTCCGCTAGCAAATCATCCTTATGATAACGGCCATCGTGACTAGGGAAGCGGTACGTGGCCGATTTAACAGCTCGATTGTAACTTGTGACAGTTCCGATATGCGGGGTATCCCCACCTGTTAATGTAATCAAAATATCGTTACCAATCGGAATGGCAGTCGCCGTAATTGTATAGTTTGCTGCTCGCACCGTAAATTGCGCTGGTACATCAGACATCTACTCACCTCCCCATCGTTTCCCAAAATCATGTTGAATTTCCAACGCGTCTAAAATTTTCATCGTCTGGTGTTCGACAATCTCTTGGATGGTCTTGGGATGGTTATAAAACGCTGGCATTGGTGGGATTATTTGCACGCCTAAGTGCGCAAGCTTCGTCAAATTCTCCAAATGCAGCGTACTCAATGGTGTTTCGCGCGGAACCATAATTAGCTTGCGGTGTTCTTTCAACATCACATCCGCCGCCCGTGAAATTAAATTATCGCTGAACCCATAAGAAACTGACGCGACTGTTTTCATACTGGCAGGAATAATTACCATCGCTTCCGTTAAGAACGACCCACTCGCAATTGCTGCTCCCATGTCGCGGTGATTATAGCTCACATCAAAGAGCTCTTTTACTTCATTCAAACTAATATCAGCTTCTAACTGCAAATTTTTAGCCGCCCAAGGACTCATTACACCATGGACTTCAATTTCGGGAATTTGCTTAAGTTTACGTAATAAATCCACCGCATACACACTTCCCGAAGCGCCAGTCACACCAATAATAATTTTTCGTTTTTCTAGTACCATTTCCACTCGACCTCCTAGTTTAACTGCATTCAGGCTTCCCACACGACACCAGCATTTAGTTGTTACGCCAACCCAATTTCAGCGTGTCGTTTATTCTAAATATTTTTGCCAGTCAGCAACTTCCTTGAATTTTGCCCGTTCAAAATGCGCTTTTAAATCAAATGGAACCGTTCCATCCAGGACTAATTTAGCTGACATCCCCTGAAAGCGAATCATATCTGGCGCATATGCTGGGCTTTCCGAAGGATCCAACGGGTGGTTGCGCATCCCTTTTAACACCATGATGTCGTTACTTGCTTGAAAACGGGTATTCACCGTCCACATCACATCATTCATATCAAAAATATCCACGTCTTCATCAACTAAAATGACAGTTTTGAGCTCTTTGAACGCGGAAAAGGCTAGCAAAGCAGCTTGCCGTTGAATCCCTTCATCCGCTGGTGTGGTTTTGTGAACTTGCATAATCGTCATCAATTTACCACCACCAGCTGGCGGATTATAAACGTTTAACACTTTCCCCGGGATCGCCCGTTCAACGAGATTCAAAATACTGGCCTCGGTTGGAATACCCGCCATTGAAACATGTTCTTCGCTTGGACCTAACGTAGTTTGCATAATTGGCCGATTCTTGCGATGGGTGATTGCTTTAACTTTGATGACTTGCAACGCCGGATTAGCATCCCCGTTGTAGCCTGGAAATTCGGGCATTGCTTTCCCCGTATTCGTATTGATGTCTTCACGAATGCGTTCATGCGGTAAAATTTCGCCTTCAATCACAAATTCGGAGCGCGCCAACGCGAGTTCATCAACTGTAATGCCTTTAACAAGTTGGACTGGTTCATCCCGCAATGCACCCGCAACCCATAATTCGTTGTAACCCAGTGGCGTTGTAGGTGGCTCAAACGTTGCCCCGATTGAAACGGCCGGATCCAATCCGATATTGATGGTGATGGGCATTGGTTTGTTCGCCGCTTCATACTCATCAGCAAAGAGCCCAATATGCCGCCCACCTGGCATGATATAGATGCCAATAGTATCCTTACTTTCTAAAACCATGCGGTGAATCGTGACATCACTCATCGATTTATCGAGGCTCGAACCGTACACTAGTCCCATCGTGATATATGGCCCTGCATCGTATTCAGTATTTGTTGGCGCCGCAATCAACTTCCGAATATCAAATCCTGCATCAGTTGCCAAATGCACCACTTCTTGGGCGGGCGCTTCATTTTTAGTAACCGTAATTGGCTTGACGGGATGTTGAACAGCCTCATTCAACGCTTGCCCGAGATGCTTGTAATCAACATGCAATATCTGACCAACCCGTTGCCGACTTGCCAAAATCCCAGTCATTACGCGCGTCCCCGGAAAGCCTTTGATATTATTAAACATCATTGTGGGGCCAACTTGGGTAGGTCGCTTAACCGTTCCCCCCGCCCCGATATAGCGATAAACACCGGCCAGTTCAGCATTGGGATCAATTTCGATATCAGTTTCATGATATTGCCCAGGCTGTTCCTTTAATTCTGCTAGTACTTTACGTAAATCATATGGTTGTTTACTCATGCTTCCACCTCATATTCCATAAATTAAATTGCCCCGATGCTTCAAATGAGGTCCCCAAAAGGCCTCTATAATCTTAGTTACCGAATCAAGTTCATGTGACTCTTGATTACACTTTTATTATATGAACCTCGACCGGTAGGAACAATTCAGGTTCTGGAACCATATATTCCATAATGGAATACTCGGTATAATGACAAAACAAAAAGCCGGTACATACACATTTTCCCATGTGCATGTAACCGACTTAAGTTATTACCAAACGCAAAAATACCGCGCTATTTGGTAATTATTCGTTAGTTTTCTTATCGCTTAGCTCATCTTGCAAAGCATCAACATCCATCGTTTGCGTTGCATATGATGATGCTTTGAACGCCCGTCCTTCGAGTTCGGCGTTCACAATTTCTTCGTTGATTTGATTCATTTTAATGACATATTCCGCTAATAGTTGCGAACGGCGTTGGACATCACTTAAATATTTGTCTTGAACTTCACGATTATCAGCACTGCCACGGCTAAAAGCAGCTTCGTGGAGATTTAATTCATCAAGTTGCCTCATCAAATCCACCGTGTCATCTAACAAACCGGCAGCTTTAGCCCCCACTTCATAGATGAACTCAGCATTGTGCACATTCCGTTTTGGATTATTATTCAATAAATCACGATAACGTTCACTAATTTTGATTAGTTCGGCATTTTGCTCAATCACTGGTACCCAATCAAGTAAATAACGACTTAACATCGTTGAGGCAGGTTTTACCCGATATTCACGCAAACTCAAACGCGTCTTTTCCAGGTGTTCAAGCAACGCACTAATCTCATCGCTTGAAAAGGCGTCAATTTTAGCTGGCTGTTGCCGCTTCCGATATAAAATGCTAATTCCAACCACTGCTACTATGATAATTACGACGCCGATAATCATGCCCTTCACCTCAAAATCTGTTATATTAGCGCCGTCACCAAATTATTTTTGGCAGCATATTGGCAACAGCGCCCACCGTTGAATAAGTACAGTATAACCCACCACCTCATTAAAAGATTAGTTTGTTACACCATCGACTGTAAAAATTGCCAAAATTGATTGTTAACCGTAGAATGTTGACCTTTTTTTCGTAAAAATGCGAGTTCACTCGTCGGCGTCGTTACGAGTGGCCGTATTACCACCGCATCGTTTTGCGTTGCTAAAGCGGCTTTTTCCATCATCAATGAAATCCCCATTTGCTTACGAACTAAATCCATAATAATTTCAAGCCGGGTTCCTTCATAACCGATCTGCGGTTCAAAGCCCGCCGCTTGGCATAATTCGCGGACACGTTGCAGGAGTTGTGTTTCACGCCCTAATTGCAAAAACGTTTCTTGTGACAAATCCTGCAACTGAATTTGCTTGGCAGTTGCCAGCGGATGGGTCTTAGGTAGCACCACAACTAACTGATCAACTTCGGTCACAATTTTTTCGTACTTCGCATCTGCTTCAAAACAACGCGCAAAGATAATATCACTTTTACCAGTGTCCAAAGCATTCAAAATTACCGCTGACTCTTCATCTTGCACTTGCAACGTAATTTCGGGGTGCTGACGATGAAATTGCCCAATGATATCCAATCCCTGATACACGGCAATCGACGGTAGTGTCGAAATCGTCAACCGCATCGCCTTTGCCGCACCAAAATCACCCATCGCCACCTCAAGTTCATTGACTGCATCTAGTACTTGGCGCGCGTGTATCAACAATGCCTCACCCGCTGTGGTCAATTGTAGCTCACGATGGACCCGCGTAAATAGCTGTACGCCCAACTCAGCCTCCAATGCCAAAATTTGCTTGGACACATTCCCTTGTGTGGTATACATTTGTTCGGCAGTTTCACTGTAATTCAGCGTTGCCGCGGCATTGAGAAAAAATGTTAGTTTCTGGGTGTTCATGGCGCGCCCTCGATTCATAGTGGTTTTGCGATAAGGATTAAGTGCTTGTTTAATTTTACTACATAACTGGGTTTGCTTGGTTTATTACGTTACAAAAAAAGCGCACCCCTAAGGCAACGCTTCCGCAATTTATTTCATTGCAATAATCTTTCGGTACTCTGCCTGCGTTTCAGGCTTCGGCGCCACACTCCACGTTCCCGCGGGAATATTACCACCTACACGTCCACGCTTGTTCAACTCAGCGAAGCCGTCGCCCGCATACCCGCCAGCTTTATTACTCCAGACATAAACCTGACCATCATCAGCAAGGATATACTTGTAGACTTTCTTGCGTTGGCGCGTATTCCGATAATCATTAGCCATCGTGTAAGCATCAGTTTTACTGTCATAACCAACCGTGCCGTCCTTAGCGTAGTAAAATACTAGCCCAAACAATGCATGCAATGGAAACTTGGCTTTACCAGGTAAATTATTGTTTTTCACTTGGATGCGCCCATTAACTGTCTTGGCGTACCAGTCACCCTTACCATTTTTAGCATAGTCAAAATACCGCTTTGAAACTGCCATACCGCTGGCTTTTGCCTGTTCAACTGCCCAATCAACAAATGCATCTTTTTGAACGGTAGATAATTTCTTAATTACTTGCTTAGGTTTAGCTTTCTTTTGCGCTGCGGCTTGTTCCTTAGCTTGCGTCACAACACCATCCGTATTTTGTTGCCGAATTTGATTAGCAGATTCCTTCACTGCGGCAAAGGCGGCCGTGTTTAATTTAGCGATTGCCATTTGATTCAACATGCCATTCGATTCGTCATAGCGCTTGGCGTTCGTCAAATCTTGCGCTTTCGATACTAACTCACCATATTCACTCACTTCACCTTGGATTGAAGCATCACGTGCCAGTGATTTTTGCCGATGCGCTTCTGTCCGGCTTTCTTGTGTCCGCACGTCCTGATTATCAGCTTTATTAGTACACCCCGCTAACACGAATATCAGCGCCAACACGAGGGCACTGCCAATTTTATTTATTTTTTTATTCTTCAAATACTTGTCTCCACTTCTAAAATTCATATGTCCTATCGTACCATACGCATTTTGACGGTTCTATCGAAAAAACTGTGAAGATAACTAGTACGTACTCGACCAATTATTCACAGCCACACGATAGCACCAATGTGTTGTAGTCGCTGCCAGCGTGTAATTACACTGGTGTCAATAACACGACTATCGGCTGAACTAGCTCTAAATAAGTTTTCCACTGGTGAATAACTTGTTTGCGTCAAGCAGACATTCATATTTATGCAAATTGGTGCATAATCCATAAAATATCCATGATTATGCCATTTTAGCCACCGCAAACGTTGCTAAAACACTTCCCAATCCACATTGCCCACAGGAAATCCACATCCGGTGCACAAAAAGACCGCCCCCCAACAATGAGAAGCGGTCCACCATTATATTTTTCTCGCCCAATGAGTATTTCCACTGAACTTATTCACAATTCCCTAGTACTTATCCCCAGCCAAATCATTACTTGGCTTCAAGCCATCGCGGAACAATGTAAACGCCGTCCACAAGGCAATCGTGACGATCAACCAGTTCAACCAACTCAAAGGCAGTTGCTTAACTACGGTGACAGCCACAACCACGCCGACAATCCCACCTATCGCAATCCCGGCGAGGCCTTTCCATTGTACCCGATTCATCATTACAAATTGGGAACCTGAAACAGACATAATCATTGCGGCATCCAACATCATGACTGGAAAAGCCACGCTTGGATTAACACCGACAAGGGAGAAGAAGATCAATTCAGGCGCATAATTTCCCAACCCAATCGTCATCAAGTTACCGAGAATGAAGTTAAAAATCAAGCCGACCGGTAACAAAATACCATGTAACCCGTGAACCGACGCTGGATTTGTCACCCCTGGATTAGTAAATGTCCGAATAATAATAATCACAGCGGCAATCACTAACGCACTCCCTAATGCTACGCGCACTAGCCGGGCATTCCAACGACGGGTAATATGTGGACCAACATAGGCACCCAGCATCGCGGCCATCGTCATCGGTACAAGGGTCGTTAATTCAATCTTTACCGTTGTAATAAATAACAATGCTTCAACCATGACTGGAATTGCGTGGGCCGCATTCAACGTTCCTGGCAGCTTCGTGTCATCATCGGAAAATTTAGTTAGCCGAAACAAAGCTGAGGTCGTCGCAAATGAACCAACACCGAGGGTATCGCCTAAATCCGTGATAAATCCAATAATTACACCCAAGCCAAATTTGGCAAACGGATTAGCTTTTTGCCGGCGTGTCACCACGACAACCAACGTAATAAATGCAATCATCGTCACCACCAAGATGGCTTGGATAATGTGTAAAACAATTTCATCGTTCATATCTTGTACCTAATTAATTCTTTGCATGCAGTTGCAAAGTTCCCTTTAATTTACTCAATACTCAACTTTACTATATATAGAAAAGACTCTCAACCAATAGTTGGGAGTCTTGCATAAATTATTATTTATTTGGTTTTCGGAAGCTCAACGCGTGCGTTTGCAAATCAAGCACTTCTCGCACGATTTGCGCCGTGCCACCGAGCAGTGTTGCATATTCTACCGAACTACTTGAAATCGCCACCTGTGAAGCTACATAAGGTTGTAATGACTCATAGATTACCAACACCCGTTGTAACAAATCAGCATTCAGGGACATAATACGTGAGTGAATAAAGACAACTTCGGGTGCGTATTGTTGCACAGTATTGAAAATAATTTGCGCAGTCGCAATTACCCATTCATCAACCAAAGCAACTGCGCAGCTATCACGTTGCGCGTAAAATTCCATGAAGCCTTGGCGATCAATATACTCAATCTGTTTCTTTTCTGCTAATCGTTCAAACAGTGCATCTTCAGAATACAAATCTTCCAATCGTGCTGAGGCATTCGTCGTTGAACGCCCATCAACAGGTACACTGTGCCCCAATTCACCAGCTTGCCCTTGAAATCCACGATAAAGCTGACCGTCGATAATTACCCCAAGACCAATCCCGTTATGAATATTCACTGAAATCATATTACTAAAGTTAGCTTCAGTGTCATAGTCATGAAAATCCCGTAGATACACGGCTGATAAATTGGCTTCATTTTCCAAAATAACTGGTACATCGAATTCACTTTTCAACTCCGCAGCTAAATCAATCGTTGATAAATCAATAAAAGGTGAATACATAACCCGATTGCCGAATACCACACCGTGAACGGCAACAGCAATTCCCATCAAGCCGTTGTTCGTCTTGTAGCCATCATGTTTCTTTGTTTCGGCCTTCATTAATTCAACAATTTCACGACCAGTCATGTCACGTGTATTAATCGAAGTGTACTCGAGGATATCTCCGTTTAACCGTGTAACCATAACCCGTAAGTGATGTCGTCCCATATCAAAATCAACAACATGCCCAAACTGCCGATTAAAGGTCACCAGCATTGGTCGACGTCCCCCAACATTAGTCGACTCACCTTGACCAAGTTCTTCGATATAGCCCTCTTCCTCTAATTCACGATATATCGAAGAAATGGTCGACTTATGTAATTGTAGACTGTTTGCGATATCAACTTGTGAAGTTTGCGGATGATTAAACAGATGCTGCAACACAAGCTTACGATTGGTCGCTCGCATCACATCTTGATTCATTGATTTAGCCATAATTCCCCCAATTAAAATGTTTATAGTATATACTACATTTTACCCGAAATGTAAACGTTTTAAAAGGCATTTGACACAAGTTTCACAAATCTCTAGTTATAATATCTATAATCTTGTATATATTGAATCTGTCTTTTTTCTTTTTTTGCCTTTTTGAACTAAAATGTTGTTTTTGGGGGCTAAAATTTTTCCAGCGTGGAATTTGGATGCGTGTCTCAGCTTGATTCCCACTACGTGTCTGGAACCAGTAATTCCACGCTTATCTAGCGGAGTGACTGAAAATCACTTTGTGGCCGGCAGGCTTTACACCGAAATGGGACGTGACACCACGTGTCGGGTTTGTCGCTGAGGGTAGAGCCGACCGGGCCTTATTTGTCCAGCGTAGCTACAAATGTGAGTAGTCTAATGGCTTTAGCCATTAGACTGCCAGCTATCCCGAATTGCCCAAGACAGACATTCAGCCTGGAAGGCTAATCTAATCGCGTTAGGATTAGATTCAGTATTTTGTGCAACAAAATGCTGGAATGTTTTGCGTTGCCGGTTCGCAGGCATAAGCAAGTGGCTTGGGCATGCGCTTCCATCTCGGTGCACAATGTGATTTTCAGGCACGCAGTGACATCATACATCTCATCCCATTTTATAAATTCCGCGTCAAACTAAATAAAGCCGAATAATTGAAGACACAAAAAAACCCCCAACAATACCGGCGCGACTGTAAACAGCCATTCAAGCTAGACTTGGTTGGACGGGTTAGGCCCATCCATCATCGTAACGCTTTATACCATTGTATTGTGGGAGATTGATTTGATCTACGAATAGATTATTTGGAGTTGTTGATTAGTCAACGAGTTCCAAGACAACCATTTGCGCGGCATCACCACGACGTTGAACTGTCTTAAGAATTCGAGTGTAACCACCATTACGTTCAGCGTAACGTGGTGCCAATTCATCAAACAACTTTTGCAAAGCAGTTTGTACTTTGATGTCATCTCCGTCTTCCTTCACATCAGCAACAACGTTACGAACGAACGCAGCAGCCTTACGACGAGAAGCTAAATCACCATGCTTACCAAGTGTAATCATCTTGTCAGCAGTCTTACGTACTTCCTTAGCCTTAGCTTCAGTAGTAACAATACGACCGTTAACAAGCAAGTTAGTAGTCAAATCACGTAAAAGAGCTTTACGTTGTGAGCTAGTACGACCTAATTTACGGTAACTCATGAATGGATACCCTCCTTTTACTTAAAATATTAGTCTTCTTTGCGGAATCCTAAACCTAATTCAGCAAGTTTGTGTTGAATTTCTTCTAATGATTTGCGACCAAGGTTACGCACCTTCATCATGTCAGCATCAGACTTGTCGGTCAATTCTTGAACAGTATTGATTCCGGCACGTTTGAGACAATTGTAAGAACGGACACTAAGATCGAGTTCTTCAATTGACATTTCTAACATCTTTTCCTTGTGCGTTTCTTCCTTTTCGACCATGATTTCGGCATTCTTGGCAGTGTCTGTCATATCAACAAACATTGCTAAGTGTTCAGTCAAAATCTTAGCGGCAAGGCTGATCGCTTCACTAGGAGTGATTGAACCATCAGTCCAAACATCCAAAGTCAACTTGTCGTAATCGTCACGTTGACCCACACGGGTGTTTTCAACTTGATAGTTCACTCGTTCGATTGGGGTATAAATTGAATCAATTGCTAACACGCCAATAGGCAAGTCATCGCGTAATGCCTTGCTATCATCAGCAGACAAATATCCGCGACCACGGTTAGCAGTCAGAGTCATATGCAAAGTTGCACCATCGGCAACCGTTGCAATATATAAATCTGGATTCAAGATAGAAACATCAGCGTCTCCAAGAATGTCAGCAGCAGTAACTGTTGCTGGTCCTTGAATATTGACTTCTAATGTTTTGTCTTCATCGCTTTCGATACGCAATGAAACCTTCTTCAAATTAAGGATGATTTGAGTCACGTCTTCTACAACACCTTCAACAGTGGTAAATTCGTGCAAAACACCATCAATTTGAACTGAGTTAACCGCAGCACCAGGCAATGATGACAACAAGATACGACGAAGTGAGTTACCTAAAGTAGTTCCGTATCCCCGTTCAAGCGGTTCAACTGCAAACTTACCGTAGTTATCTTCTTCTTCAATCTTATTAATGTTAGGCTTTTCAAATTCGATCATGCTAAATGTAACCCCTTTCAAAACGCGTACGTTGAATAATTGATTCGATTCTTCGAGAGAATTGAGCTAATTCTCAGAATGAGAATTTCCTCGACTAGACACGACGACGCTTTGGTGGACGAGATCCATTGTGAGGAACTGGAGTTACATCCTTAATAGCTGTAACTTCAAGACCGGCAGCTGCCAAAGCACGAATAGCTGATTCACGACCTGAACCAGGTCCCTTCACAGTGACTTCAACAGTTTTCATACCGTTTTCCATAGAACCCTTAGCAGCAGCTTCCGCAGCCATTTGGGCGGCGAAAGGAGTTGACTTACGGCTACCCTTGAAACCAAGAGAGCCAGCTGAAGACCAGGCAACAGCGTTACCTTGTACATCAGTAATCATAACGATCGTGTTGTTGAATGTTGCGTGGATGTGAGCTACACCGGCTTCAATATTCTTCTTTACACGACGCTTACGGTTGTTACGACCTGCCATGAGATATTATCCTCCTTTACCTTAAAAATTAATTACTTCTTCTTACCAGCGATTGATTTAGCTGGGCCTTTACGAGTACGCGCATTGTTCTTAGTGTGTTGTCCACGCACTGGAAGACCTTTGCGGTGTCGAATGCCTCGGTAAGATGCGATTTCTTGCAATTGTTTGATGTTCAATGATACTTCACGACGAAGATCACCTTCTACCTTGATACCGTCAACGACGGCACGGATAGCATCTTCTTGATCTGCAGTCAAATCACGTACACGAACGTCTTCTGAAACGTTGGCGTCTACCAAGATTTGCTTGGCAGTAGTGTTACCGATTCCGTAGATGTAAGTCAAGCCAATGACAATACGCTTGTCACGTGGCAAGTCAATACCTGCAATACGAGCCATAAAAATTCACCTCCATAAAAAGTTACGCATTTAGCGTTTAATATATATTATTTATTTATCACGTAAACGTGAAAAGATAATTACTTACCTTGACGTTGTTTGTGCTTAGGGTTTGCAGAGCAAATTACCATAACACGGCCGTTACGCTTGATCACTTTACAGTGTTCACACATAGGCTTAACTGATGGACGTACCTTCATTAATCTATTCCTCCTATTCGGTTAACTGATTACTTGAAGCGATAAGTAATCCGACCTTTGGTAAGATCGTATGGTGACATTTCAACTGTCACCTTATCGCCTGGCAAGATACGAATAAAGTTCTTACGAATTTTACCCGATACGTGCGCCAAGATAACATGTCCATTTTCGAGTTCAACTTTGAACATCGCGTTTGGTAATGTTTCTCGAACAACACCTTCGATTTCAATTACATCACTGGCCAACTCACTAGTCCTCCTTATGGTTCTTCTTAATACACATGAAAAGGTGAATTTCTCACCTCTTCCGAAATTACAGAGTAATTTAAGCGTGACCTTAGTAATTCTAACATACTCCACTCGAAAGCAGAATTAATTAGCATTACCGGTGGCTACTTTGTGGGCCATTACAATGCTTTTAAAATAGTTTGAGTGTCTGCGAAGACAACATCAATATCACGCGCTCCATCAATCGTGTGGAGCAAACCTTTTGCTTGATAAAAATCAACCAAAGGCGCATTCATCTTGATGTTAACTTCAAGACGGTTCTTGATAGTTTCTTCGTTGTCATCGGCACGACCACGTGCGAGTAAACGAGCGGCTAACAAGCTTGGATCAACATCAAAGTTGATAACTGCTGTTAATGGCTTGTTCAATTCCTTCAACATTGTTTCCAATGCTTCGGCTTGAACAAGGGTCCGTGGGAAACCATCTAACATGAAGCCAGCTTCAGTATCTGGTTGTGAAAGACGATCCTTCACGATTCCTACGGTCACATCATCGGGAACCAATTCACCTTTATCGATGAATTTCTTGGCTTCGAGACCCATTGCAGTTTCATTGGCCATTGCCTCACGGAAAATATCACCAGTTGAAATGTGCGGAATCGCAAATTCTTCAATGATTTTTTCTGCTTGGGTACCTTTACCTGCGCCAGGAAGGCCCATAAGTACTAAATTCAATGCCATGATTTTTATTCTCCTTCTCTGATGAATCCAACATATTGACGCTTCATCATCAACCCATCAAGTTGCTTGATCAAGTCAATAGCGACACCAACCACGATTAAGAGACTAGTACCACCAAGACCAATTTGTTCACTCAAGTTCCATACGTTAGTTGCAATCAAAGGCAACAACGCTACGAAACCAAGGAACAATGAACCAACAACAGATAAGCGCATCAACAATCCTGAAACCCACTTTTGCGTTTCCTTACCAGGCCAAATACCAACGATATATGAACCTTGCTTTTGCAAGTTTTCAGAAAGTTTTTCTGGGTTAACTTGAACAAAGGCATAGAAGAACGTAAAGAGGATAATCAAGACAGTATACAAAATCGAACCAGTGGTCGTTTGCATACTGAAGATGTTTTGCATTGTTTTGAACCAACCTTCAGTCCCGTGACTTCCTTGGAAAGCCATCAAGATAGTTTGTGGTGTCGCAACGAATGATGAAGCAAAGATTACTGGGATAACCCCAGAAACGTTAACCTTCAAAGGAAGGTAAGCTGAATCGCCTGATCCAGTTGAGCGACGTGTGTATTGCATTGGAATCTTACGAATAGCTTGTTGAACCCAAGTAACGAAGACTACAACAGCAATAACCAAGACGAGCACAACAACTAAGAACAACCAACCCTTCCAAGCATCACCCTTAGGCGCTTGGAGAACTTGTTCCTTAAAGAGTTCGTACATACCAGAAGGCATACGTGCGATAATCCCTGCGAAGATTAACATTGAAACGCCGTTCCCAAGACCCCGGTCGGTGATCATATCACCCAACCAAGTGGCAAACATTGTCCCAGCAGTTAACAACACACCAATCAAGATGAATGTTTGTGCATTAGGGTTTGGCACAAGGCCCATTGAACTGAGGGCATTAAACCCAGCAGTAACCCCAATTGATTGAACAAACGCCAAAACGATTGTTAAGTAGCGTGTTGCTTGGTTGAGCTTACGACGCCCAACTTCACCTTGTTTAGACCATTCAACAAAACGTGGAACAATGTCCATTTGGAGCAATTGCACCACGATTTGAGCAGTAACATAAGGTGAAACCCCCATTGCGAACAATGAGTAGTTCGACAAGCCACCACCACTGAAAATATTCAACATGCCAACCAACCCTGAGCTTGCAACTTGTTGCATTGCACCAGCGTTGATACCAGGAACGGTGATATAAGCACCAATCCGGTAAATAATCAAAATACCAAGAGTGAAGAGCATCTTGTTCCGGATGTCTTTGACTTTAAAGGCATTAATGATTGTCGTTAGCATTAGAGTACCTCTGTAGATCCACCGGCAGCTTCAATAGCTACAACAGCTGAGCTTGAGAACTTGTTAGCTTTAACAGTCAACTTCTTAGTCAATTCGCCGTTACCGAGCACTTTGATACCAGCTTTTTCGCTCTTAACGATTCCGGCTTCGACCAACAATGCTGGAGTAACTTCTGCACCATCTTCGAACTTGTTCAAAGTAGTGAGGTTAACGATTGCGTATTCTTTACGTGAAATGTTAGTAAATCCACGCTTTGGAATACGACGGTAAAGAGGCATTTGGCCCCCTTCAAAACCGACACGGACCTTGCTACGAGCCTTTTGACCCTTTTGACCACGTCCAGCGGTTTTACCGTTACCAGAAGAAGTACCACGACCAACACGGTTACGTGTTTGACGTGAACCTTCAGCAGCTTGTAATTCGTTCAACTTCATTAGGTTGGCACCTCCTTATATTAGTAGTTTAAATAGTTTTTTTATTACTTAACTTCTTCAACAGAAACTAAGTGTGAAATCAAGAATACAGCACCACGAGTTGCATCGTTATCAGGCTTCACAACTGAACTGTTAACGCGGCCTAAGCCAAGAGCCTTAACAATTGCACGTTGCTTAGGAAGACGGTGAGCAGCACTCTTAACAAGTGTGATTTTTACATCAGCCATTACGTTTTCCTCCTAATTAGTCAGCGAAGTGTTCCAAAGAAACACCACGAGCAGCAGCTACATCTTCAGCGTTCTTAAGTGACTTCAAACCTTCGAAAGTTGCGCGAACAACGTTCACTGGAGTTGAAGAACCAAGAGACTTAGAAGTAATATCGGCGACACCTGCAAGTTCCATAACGGCACGAACGGCACCACCGGCAGCAACACCAGAACCTTCAACGGCTGGCTTAAGCATAATGCGGCCACCACCCCAGATTCCGAGTACTTCGTGAGGAATAGTAGTAGCAACAGTTGGAACTGCGATCAAGTTACGCTTTGCGTCTTCAACAGCCTTACGGATTGCTTCAGGGACTTCTTGTGCTTTACCAGTACCGAAGCCAACGTGACCTTGCTTGTCTCCGACAACAACAAGTGCTGCGAAACGAAGACGACGACCACCCTTAACAACCTTAGTAACACGGTTAATAGAAACAACGTTTTCTTCGAGTTCACCAAGAGTTTTTGGATCAATATATGCCATTTTGTTTATTCCTCCTTTCCTTAGAACTTAAGTCCGTTTTCACGAGCTGCTTCGGCCAATACTTGAACACGTCCGTGGTATAAGTAACCCCCACGGTCGAAGATAACATCTTCAATGCCCTTAGCAACGGCACGCTTAGCAACTTGTTCTCCGACAAACGCAGCCTTTTCAGACTTAGTTGAGCCGGTAACGTCCTTGTCAAGTGTTGAGGCACTTGCTAACGTCACACCCGCTACGTCATCAATCACTTGAGCGTAGATGTTGGCATTTGAACGGAAAATGTTCAAGCGTGGGCGTTCAGCAGTACCAGAGATCTTTGCGCGAACGCGGCCGTGGCGGCGTTGGCGAGTTTTGTTCTTATCTGGTTTTGTAATCATTTTGTAGTAACCTCTTTAATTTATCTAGCGAAAGATATACTAGCTAAGTAAAACTGCCTAAGCAGATTACTTACCAGTCTTACCTTCCTTACGACGTACATGTTCGTCAATGTAACGAATACCTTTACCCTTGTAAGGTTCAGGTGCACGGACAGAACGAATTTCTGCGGCTAAATCACCAACAGATTGCTTTGAAATACCTGAGATAATCACAGTAGTGTTATCTGGAGTTTCAATCTTCAACTCAGCTGGAGTTTCGAATTCAACAGGGTGTGAATAACCCACGTTCAATACGAGTTTAGTACCTTGCATTTGAGCACGGTAACCAACCCCAACGAGCTTCAAAGTCTTAGCAAAACCATCGTGAACACCTTCAACCATGTTGGCGAAGAGTGCACGGCTAGTTCCGTGAAGAGCCTTCATACGGCTATCGTCTGATGGACGAGTGAAAGTTGCTTCAGCGCCATCAATGGCCAATGCAATGTCAGCTGACAAAGTGCGAGTTAATTCGCCCTTAGGTCCCTTAACAGTAACAGTTGAACCATCTTGCTTAACTTCAACCCCAGCTGGGATTGTAACAGTCTTATTACCAATACGACTCACGAGTAGGTACCTCCTTTTTACGAAATTTTTATATTACCAAACGTAAGCGAGAACTTCGCCACCAATTTTCTTGGCGCGAGCTTCCTTATCAGTTACCACACCTTCAGAAGTTGAAATGATTGCAATACCTAAACCATTCAACACCTTTGGCACAGCATCTGCCTTAACATATGAGCGCAAACCTGGCTTTGAAATACGCTTCAAACCAGTGATAACGCGTTGCTTGTCAGCACCGTACTTAAGGAATACACGGATGATACCTTGCTTGTCATCTTCAATGTATTCTACATCACGAACGAAACCTTCATTTTTCAAGATTTCTGCAATGTCCTTTTTGATCTTTGATGCAGGTACTTCGACAACTTCATGTTTAACCATGTTTGCGTTACGAATACGAGTCAAAAAATCTGCGATTGGGTCAGTCATAGACATCGATGTTTACCCTCCTATCATCTAATAGTTGTTAATTAATTGTTGTTTACCAAGAAGCTTTTTGCATACCAGGAATTTGACCCTTGTGAGCTAAGTCACGAAGGCAAATACGGCACAAACGGAACTTACGGTAAACACTGTGTGGACGTCCGCAACGTTCACAACGAGTGTATTCTTGAACCGCGAACTTAGCTGGACGCTTGTTCTTGGCTACCATTGATTTCTTTGCCATTGAATATTATCTCCTAAATTACTTAGCGAAAGGCATTCCCAATTGACCGAGCAATTCACGTGATTCTTCATCAGTGTTTGCAGTGGTAACGATAACGATGTCCAAACCACGAACACGGTTAACATTATCAAAGTCAATTTCAGGGAAGATCAATTGTTCCTTGATCCCGAGAGTGTAGTTACCACGACCATCAAAGGCCTTGTTAGATACACCACGGAAGTCACGAACACGTGGAAGTGAAACTGATACCAACTTATCTAAGAAGTCGTACATGCGTTCGCCACGCAATGTAACCTTGGCACCAATTGACATACCTTCACGAAGACGGAAGCCGGCGATTGACTTCTTTGCCTTAGTTACTAATGGCTTTTGACCTGAGATCAATTCCAATTCAGCAACAGCTTCATCCAAGTTCTTTGAGTTAGATACTGCGTCACCAACACCCATGTTAAGCACGATCTTGTCGAGCTTAGGGGCTTGCATTGATGATGAGTAGTTGAATTTTTCGATCAATGAAGGTTGAACTTCATTAACGTACTTTTCTTTCAAACGATTAGCCATGAAAATGATTTCCTCCTTTCAATCAGCTTTTGATTAGTCGAGCACTGAGCCAGACTTTTTAGCGAAACGAACCTTTTTGCCATCTTCTTCCTTGAAACCAATCTTAGTTGGTTCGTTGGTAGAAGGGTCGAGCAACGCCACGTTTGACACGTGAATTGGAGCTTCGACATCAATGATTCCACCTTGTGGGAATGCATTGCTTGGCTTTTGGTGCTTCTTAACGATGTTGATACCTTCGACAACGACACGGTCAGTAGCAGCGATAGTCTTAACGATTACGCCTTCCTTACCCTTGTCCTTACCTGCGATAACACGAACTTTATCACCAGTCTTAACAAACATTTTGTAGCGCACCTCCTTTGTTTATTGATGGTTTATATTAAAGAACTTCTGGTGCGAGAGAAACGATACGCATGTAGTCATTTTCACGCAATTCACGGGCAACAGGTCCGAAGATACGAGTACCTACTGGGCTCTTGTCGTCCTTTACAATAACAGCGGCGTTTTCATCAAACTTGATGTATGAGCCGTCTGCGCGGTGTACTCCTGATACAGTACGAACGATAACAGCCTTAACGACGTCACCCTTCTTTACAGTACCACCAGGAATAGCTTGTTTAACAGTAGCAACGATCATATCACCAATACCGGCGAACTTACGGCCTGAACCGCCAAGTACCTTAATGGTTAAGATTTCACGTGCTCCTGAGTTATCTGCAACTCGTAAGCGACTTTCTGATTGGATCACAACTAGTGTCCTCCTTCCATACAAAAATTAGAATACGAAATTATAAACTAATAATTAGATAATCACAGCTTCTTCAACAACTTCAACTAAGCGGAAGCGCTTAGTAGCAGACAATGGACGAGTTTCCATAATCTTTACGATATCGCCAGTCTTAGCAATGTTGTTTTCATCATGTGCTTTGTACTTCTTAGTGTACTTAACGCGCTTGCCGTAGACAGGGTGGTTCTTGTAAGTTTCGATAGCGACTACGATAGTCTTATCCATCTTATCTGATACCACACGTCCTTGGTAAACTTTACGAGCGTTACGTTCTTCAGACATATTATTTGGCCTCCTTTTTCGTATTCTACTTGTTCAATTCTTGTTGACGAAGGACCGTCTTGATACGCGCAATGTTCTTACGAACTTGTGCCAAACGGGCAGTGTTTTCAAGTTGGCCTGTTGCTAATTGGAAACGCAAGTTGAAAAGTTCTTCTTTGTAAGACTTTTCCTTGGCAACCAATTCAGCAGCGGTTAAATCTTTAATTTCACTAGCTTTCATTCTTATTCACCCTCCACTTCGCGGGTCAAAACCTTAGTCTTGACTGGCAACTTGTGTGAAGCGAGACGTAATGCTTCGCGGGCGATTTCTTCAGAAACACCACCGACTTCAAACATTACCTTGCCGCGCTTAACTGGGGCAACCCATCCTTCAGGGGCACCTTTACCGTTACCCATACGGACACCAACACCCTTAGATGTGTATGATTTGTGAGGGAAGATTTTGATCCAAACCTTACCACCACGCTTCATATAACGAGTCATGGCAATACGAGCTGCTTCGATTTGACGGTTGGTTACCCAACTAGAAGTCAAAGCTTGCAAACCGTATTCACCAAATGTAACTTGCTTACCGCCTTTGGCTTCACCGCGCATCTTACCACGGTGTTCACGACGGTGCTTTACACGTTTAGGAACGAGCATGTTTACTTCCCTCCTTTGTTCTTAGTAGGGAGAACTTCACCACGGTAAATCCAAGTCTTAATACCTAACTTACCGTAAGTAGTGATTGCTTCATCCCATGAATAATCAATATCTGCACGGAGTGTGTGCAATGGCACAGTACCTTCAGTATATTGTTCGATACGAGCAATATCTGCACCGTTAAGACGGCCGGCTACTTGTGTCTTGATACCCTTGGCACCGGCACGCATTGCGCGTTGGATTGCTCCACGCATTGCACGACGGAAGGCTACACGACGTTCCAAATCAGCGGCGATTTGTTGACCAACAAGGTGGGCATCCAAATCAGGCTTTTTGATTTCTACAATATTGATGTGTACTCGCTTACCAGTCAAGCTGTTAAGAGCTTGACGGAGAGATTCAACTTCTGAACCACCCTTACCGATAACCATACCAGGCTTGGCAGTGTGGATTGAAATGTTCACGCGCTTTGCAGCACGTTCGATTTCAATACGTGAAACAGAAGCATCAGCGAGTTTAGTTTCGATAAACTTACGAATGCGTAAATCTTCGTGCAAGAAGTTCGCAAAATCTTGGTTATTTGCGTACCACTTAGCATCCCAATCACGGATAATACCGACACGCATACCCGTTGGGTTAATCTTTTGACCCATGTGCTAATACCTCCTTACTTTTCTGATACCACAATAGTAATGTGGCTAGTACGTTTGTTAATTGGTGAAGCAGAACCCTTCGCACGTGGACGGAAACGCTTAAGCGTAGGTCCTTCGTTGGCGAATGCTTCTGAGATGATCAAGTCTTCTTGATCTAATGAGAAGTTGTTTTCAGCGTTAGCAACTGCAGACTTCAACACTTTGTAGACATCTTCAGATGCGCCACGTGGTGAGAATTGCAAAATTGCAAAGGCTTCGGCAACATTCTTGCCGCGGACAAGGTCGAGCACAAGGCGGACCTTACGAGCTGCAATACGAACAGTTTTGGCAGTTGCCGTTGCTGATGTGATTTGTTCAGCCATGGTTATTGTCCTCCTTTAATTACTTACGACCAGTTTTTTTATCGTCACCGGCGTGACCTTTGAAAGTACGAGTTGGGACGAATTCACCCAACTTGTGACCAACCATGTCTTCTTGAATGAAGACTGGGACGTGCTTACGACCATCATAAACGGCGATGGTGAACCCAATAAAGCTTGGGAAGATTGTTGAACGACGAGACCAAGTTTTGATTACTGACTTCTTTTCAGAATCTGCTTGAGCTTCGATCTTCTTCAATAAGTGAGCATCGGCGAATGGTCCCTTTTTAAGACTACGAGCCATCGTATGTCCTCCTCTTCTGGATTAGTTTTTAATTGATTAAATTAAATGGTTAAAGATTACTTGCTCTTACGACCACGAACGATAAGCTTGCTTGAGCGAGCGTTAACCTTACGAGTCTTCTTACCGGCAGTTTTCTTACCCCATGGAGACATTGGAGATGGACGACCAACTGGGGCCTTACCTTCACCACCACCGTGTGGGTGATCGTTAGGGTTCATTACAGAACCACGAACGTGAGGGCGTTGACCCTTCCAACGGTTACGTCCAGCCTTACCCCAGTTAATCAATGAGTGTTCTGAGTTACCAACTTCACCAATTGTGGCACGGTTAGTAGCGAGCACCATACGAACTTCACCAGAAGCAAGACGCAAGAGTACGTACTTACCTTCTTTACCAAGTAATTGAGCTGATGTCCCTGCTGAACGAGCAAGTTGACCACCCTTACCAGGCTTCAATTCAATGTTGTGTACCAAAGTACCTTCTGGGATGTTTGCCAATGGCAATGCATTACCCACCTTGATATCGGCATCAACACCAGATTCAACAGTCATACCAACTTCAAGGCCTTTAGGGGCGATGATGTATGACTTAACACCGTCTGAGTAAACAAGCAAAGCAATGTTTGCAGTACGGTTTGGATCGTATTCAATTGCCTTAACTGTAGCCTTAACTTCATCCTTAATACGTTTGAAGTCAATGATACGGTATGCACGTTTGTGTCCACCACCACGGTGACGAACAGTCATGTGACCGTATGAGTTACGGCCGGCAGTCTTTGATTGTGATTCCAACAAAGTCTTTTCAGGCTTAGTCTTAGTGATTTCACTAAAATCAGAACTAGTCATGTTACGACGACCGTTCGTTGTTGGTTTATACTTCTTAATAGCCACTATCGATTCCTCCTATAATAAGATTTTATTCTTCAGTGAATAATTGAATTTCTTTTGAATCTGCAGAAAGAGTAACGATAGCCTTCTTGCGCTTCTTAGTGTAACCTGAGAAACGTCCTTGACGCTTTAATTTACCCTTAACATTAGCAACGTTGATCTTAGTAACCTTAACTTCGAAGATTTCTTCGATAGCAGATTTAACTTGCGTTTTAGTAGCGCGTGTATCAACGTCGAAAGTGTAGCGCTTGTTATCTAAACCAGCCATTGAAGCTTCAGTGATAACTGGGCGTAAAATGATATCGCGAGCATCCATTATGCAAGCACCTCCTCAACTTGAGTGAGTGCTGATTGAACGATGACCAACTTATCGTTGTTCACTACGTCCAATACATTAACCCCCTTGGCAGTCATAACCGTTACGTTAGTAAGGTTACGAGCTGACAATGCGGCGTTGATGTTTTCATCATCAAGCACTACAAGTGTTTTTTCGTTTACATTCAAGCTGTCAAGAACAGCCTTAAATGCTTGTGTCTTTGGTGCGTCGAAGCTCAATGCGTCAACAACAACCAATTTTTCGTCAAGTACCTTTTGAGAGAGGACTGACTTAAGTGCCAAACGGTAAACCTTCTTTGGCAACTTGTAGGCGTATGAACGTGGAGTAGGTCCGAAGACGATACCACCACCACGCCATTGTGGTGAACGGATTGAACCTTGGCGGGCACGACCAGTACCCTTTTGACGCCATGGTTTCTTACCACCACCGCGAACTGCTGAGCGGTTCTTAACGGCGTGGGTTCCTTGACGGAGTGATGCGCGTTGCATAAGAACTGCATCGAACACAGTGTTGTTGTTAGGTTCGATACCGAAAACGGCATCGTTCAATTCAACTTCACCGGCATTAGAACCGTCTTGCTTAAATAAAGCTACTTTAGTCATTAATTAATTCCTCCTCTCTGAATTACTTGCTCTTTACAGAGCTTTTGATGGTTACAAGTGACTTGTTAGCACCTGGAACGTTACCCTTGATCAAGATAACATTGTTTTCAAGATCAGTGCGAACGATTGACAAGTTTTGAACAGTACGCTTGTTGTTACCCATGCGACCAGGCAAGAGCTTACCCTTGAATACTCGGTTAATAACTGCCCCGAGTGAACCTGGACGACGGTGGTAACGAGAACCGTGAGCCATAGGACCGCGAGATTGGCCGTCCTTCTTAATGTTACCTTGGTAACCATGACCCTTCGTGATACCAGTTACATCAACTGCTTCACCAGCTTCGAAGATTTCAACGTTGATAGAATCACCAACTGTGAATTCCCCTTCTGCGCCGCGAATTTCACGAATGAAGCGCTTAGGGGTCGTGTTTGCTTTCGCAACGTGACCTTGTTCAGGTTTGTTTGAGAGAACTTCGCGCTTATCTTGGTAACCAAGTTGAATGGCTTCGTAACCATCGTTTTCCAAAGTTTTAACTTGGAGAACAACGTTAGGAGTTGCTTCAACAACAGTTACAGGGATAAGTTCGCCAGTTTCAGTGAAAACCTGAGTCATACCGACCTTACGGCCTAAGATTCCTTTGGTAGTCATGACTAACCTCCATGTTTGTATTTGTATGAACCAAAAATCTTAAATCTTGAAATTAAGCTGTGAATTACAACTTGATTTCGATGTCAACACCACTTGGTAATTCAAGCTTAGTCAACGCATCAACTGTTTTAGCAGTTGGGTTAACAATATCGATCAAACGCTTGTGTGTGCGCATTTCGAATTGTTCACGTGAATCCTTGTGCTTGTGTGGTGAACGGAGAACCGTGTAAAGGGTACGTTCAGTAGGCAATGGGATAGGACCTGAAATTTCAGCCCCTGTACGCTTTGCTGTTTCCACAATCTTTTCAGCAGATTGATCAAGGATGCGGTGTTCGTAGGCCTTAAGGCGAATACGAATCTTCTTGTTTGCCATGTTTGTTTCCTCCTTCGTCTATTTTTAAAATAAGACTAGCTCCGTAGAAGTTACCGACGTTTGCTGACCGTGGCAACGCGCCCGCGTGTGTCGCAACCTTCTACATCATTGCTGAATGTTGATACATCAAGCTTTACCAGGCATTACTACCTGCTTCTTCTTAACGTACTTGATTATAATACACGATAAACCTAGTAAACACAAGGGTTTTATCATACTTTTTTTGTTTCAAGAGATTACATGTTTGTGACACGCAATTAGAAAACTTTCATAAAAAATCATGAAAAGTTCAATATTCTTTTCTTGAACCCTGTATACTATAAGCAGAAAGCGAAAGGAATGCAAATAATATGACTCGAGCATTAATTATTATCGATTACACCAATGATTTTGTCGCAATGGACGGGGCGTTAACCGCTGGCCAGCCTGCTATCGCTTTGGAAGATCGTATTGTCGAACTTGCCGATACCTTTAACCATAATGGTGATTACGTAATTTTGCCGACTGACTTGCACACTGCTAATGATCCGTTCCACCCGGAAACTAAGCTCTTTCCACCACACAATCTTGCCAACACGTGGGGACGTGAATATTTTGGTAAGCTCCAAACTTGGGTTGATACACACAAAGACGAAGATAAAACGTATATCTTCCCTAAGAATCGTTACAGTAGTTTTGCCAATACTAATTTGGACAACTACTTGCGGGAACGTGGGATTACTGAAATCGACTTAGTAGGTGTTGTTACCGACATCTGCATTCTCCACACCGCTGTTGATGCGTACAACTTAGATTATGATGTTACTATCCACCCAAGTGGTGTAGCATCCTTCAATCAAGCGGGGCATGAATGGGCCTTGGACCATTTTAAAAATACCCTTGGTTTCAAAGTTGAAGATTAATATGGTACTTTCAGGCATTAACGGTAACGCCTCGTAAGTATCAGTCAATTACAACCTCATGTAAAGGTGACAGAGAAAACCTTTATATAGTAGAAAACGCTCAGAACTAATAAAAGTTCTGAGCGTTTTTCTGTTATTTTAGTACTGATAATCAGCTTAACATTTTACTTTAGTGTACTAATCATTCATTCGCTGGTATTAAGTCAAATTGACCCCATGGTTGCAATAACACTAGCAACGCCAAGTCTTCTGGGTGAATGTGACCAACGACATTAATCCGCCCATCATTTGGTAAGGCTTGGAGCGCAATTTGGAGCTCACCCTTGTATTGACCATAATCTTCATTATCAATTAATACGTCAGCATACTTCACATCATCAGTGTGCTTGGGTGGGAAGGCTTCATTCTTGTAAATAACGCGCGTCATCGTTGAGCGGAGTACGTAATCCGAACGGTCACCACGATACATCTGCGGTTGCTTAAACAGCACGGCTAAGTCTGCTGCACTCAAATCAGGCTGTGTTACCACCCGTAATTGTGGTCGCACTAAGTTAAACGCGGTTGCGGCAGCTTTGAGGTCTTCCTCACTGGCAAAAGCATTCCCAATCAGCACATCATCAATCAAGCCACTTAAGCGATGCTCTTGGACTTGCGTTGCGATTGGTAAGTCACGGTGTGTTTCCAATGAAACTAAGCCATCAGCGACTGGCCATGGACCAAATGTTCCACTAGGCGCATTCACAAACGCAGCGGTCCGAATATGTTGGTTACGGTACTGTTGTGACGTTTCCGCAAAATACGCTTGACCTAAGCCCGTGTATCGTTGGGGATAGAAATTATGCGAGCCTAATAGATTATCCCGATTTGGGGCGTAATCAGCAATTTGGTCAATATAGTGTGTCCCACGTGAGATATTGACTTCAATTTTCAATCCATAAGGGTTTTGCGTCATCTTGGCTTCTTCAGCACCCGTAAAGCCCTCATCTAAGCGTAATCCCCAGGCACCTAAATCAGCGAAAAAGTGTAAATCATTATATGTGACACCAAGTTGGGCAAACAAACTCGGATTAATATCCAAAATTGTTTTCATGCCTAACTCATTACCAACTGTGATAAGTTGCTTAAATTCTGCCACCACGGTATCAGCATCATCGGTAATTTCAAGTAATGAAGTAAATACCCGCGTATAACCGTATTTTGCAGCTAATTTTAAGTATGCCGCATTTTCTGCAAAACTTGCTTGTGATGGATAAATTGATAATCCTAACTCTGCCATGTGTTAAGCCTCCTCAACAGTATTTTGCTCGATTGCTAATTCTTGACGATCTTGTGCTTTAATAAATGGTAAATACAGTACCACATCTAACGCAAGTAACCCGGCTTGGAGAATAGCCCCCGATACATGTGATCCAGTTGCTAAGAAGCCCGAAATAATCGGTGGCATCGTCCAAGGGATCGCAATCCCAACTGGTGTTGCCACAATGTGCATACTCATTAGTGTATAGGCAATAATCGCATTAATCACCGGCACCAAAATAAATGGAATCAATAAGTAGACGTTCAAGACTACTGGCAACCCAAACATTGTTGGTTCATTAATATTGAACAAGCTCGGCGGTGCGATTAATTTACCCAACGTTTTAAATTTGGCACTCTTAGCGACAATCAATAAAGCAATAATTAGCCCTAGTGTTGCGCCACCACCACCAATGTAGACAAACATGTCCATGAATGGTTGGGTAACAATATTTGGCATCACTGCATCAGGATTTTTAGCATATGCATCCGCATTTACCGCCATCAAGCCTAACCAGATTGGGCTCATAATAGCCCCCGTGATGTTCCCACCATGAACACCCACAAACCAGAACAACGAAGTTAAGATTGTAACGACAATTGCACCGGCTAATGAGCCACCGAATGCTGACAAAGGTTTCCCTAAAATCGCATTCAAGACACCGTGGATGCTTTCCATTGGCGTCTGTTGTAATCCAAGAAAAATAGCCGCAAACAAAATAATAATTACCGCACCAGGAATTAACGCCGCAAATGAATTCGAGACTGCTGGCGGTACTCCTTCCGGCATCTTAATCCGAATATCGCGTTTGATAAACCAAGCAAAGATTCGGGCAGTAATCAAACCAATCAAAATTGCCCCGAATAATCCCGCAGCTCCCATATACGTAAAGTTAAATGATTCTGTTTTTGTACCAGCCGTCAACGCTGCTTTATCAGCAAAACTGAAAAAGCTAGGAGTTGAGATGATATATGCGGATAACGCAATCACCCCGGCACTGTTACCATCGGTATCCAACGCATCCGCATAGCGTTGCGCAATCCCAAACACCGCAATTAACGCCATAATCCCAAATGAACCTTGGTAAATCCGGGCAAACCAGTTAAAGGCACCGGTCTCAATTAAATAATTTTTAAAAGAATCGATTGAAAATCCATTAGCGATTAACAACGCCATCGATCCAACCAATACTAATGGCATCGCGTAGGCAATCCCATCCCGTACCGCACTCAACGCCTTATTACTACCGAGTTTTCCCCCAATAGGCATCAAGTACTTCTCTAGCACACTCATTACTTTGTTCATAAGTCCCCTCCAAACTAGCATATATTAGCTTGGCTATTCATATTGGTTGTTTCATTCCCATTACCGTTTGTTCACCGACATCATGTTAATTCACAGCACTTAAAAACAACCAAGCCGCAATGCTATTGCAATAACAACAATTGTACTTTTAGTACTAAGATAATTGTAACCGTTTTCAAAGGTATATACCATTCTTGACAAATCCAATTTTTCTGGATGAAAAATATAATAATTCATCAAATATATTTTCACATTATACATCATCAATTCATTAACACCAACAAGACCAAGCAACCAGCGCGTTGTTGCTATGTTGATAACACCAATGCGAGCATACATCCCGCCTATTAACTTCATTTGACGACAAACTGCACGGGCGTAAAGACGTAACCAACAATATGCAAAAGGCAGTCACTTGTCGATAAACGGCCAAATGAAAAAGGACTCTTTCTAGCCTTTTCTTTTATTTAAGAATACTCACATACCATGGAATATACCTTAACCACTAGCCTTGAGCACATCACAAAATCAACGATACCTAATTTTATTGATTCTGCCCACTAACGACTGTTTTTCACTAACTTGAGAATTATTACTAACTAACGGAGTGCCGGTAAATTGCTTGGCGGGCGCAGCCTTTACACCGCGACTGGGGTGATATGTGTGTAACACATGTCGCCGCTGAGGATAAGATGAGGAGTCTTAGGAATTTATTCCTTAGACTCCCAGCTTGTCCGAGTTTGCCAAGACCGCACTTCGGCTTGGCAATGTGCTTCCAGCGTGGTGCGCCAAGTAATTTATTGGCACGCAGTGGTCAATATTATTCAATCCCACATCAGACAGAATAGAGTAAAAAAAGCTCTATTTCTCCTTAAGCATAAGGTAGAAATCGAGCTTTTTATAGTGTTAACCACTGCCTAAATCGAGCAACAGGCCAGTATTACCGATTAGTCATCTTGAATTCTAAGAACAAATCATTGTACTCTTCGGTCTTGGTTTGACCCAAGTCTTGGTACACCTGCAAATGTTTCATAGTACTTTCTGCAGGATAGAATTGCTTATCATCCCGAATTGCCTTTGGTAACAATGCTTCTGCTGGTGTGTTGGGCGTTGAATAACCAATGTATTCCGCATTCTGGGCAGCATTTTTGGGTTCATTAATGAAATTAATAAACGCATAGGCCGCCTTCAAGTGCTTAGCAGTCTTTGGAATTACCAAGTTATCAAACCACAAATTTGAGCCTTCTGTTGGCACGACATAGTGTAAATGCTTGTTTTGAGTGAGCATTTCTGAAGCTTCACCCGAGTATGTCACTGCCAATGGTGCTTCTTCTTGCACCATGTACATTTTAATTTCATCGGCAACAATCGCCTTAACGTTTGGCATCAATGCATCTAACTTACCTTTGGCCGCTTGTAAATCGGCTGTGTTAGTATCGTTAACTGATTTACCTTGCGAAATTAAGGTGAACCCGAGTACGTCGCGCGCACTATCAATCAGCATCAAGTCATCCTTGAACTCTGGCTTCCACAAGTCGTCCCAGTGCTGTACTTGACTTGCCTTGATGAACTTATCATTGTACACAATTCCTAGTGTTCCCCAGAAATACGGCACTGAATACTTGTTGCCCCGATCAAATGGTTGATTCAAGAAACGTGGATTAATGTTTTTGTAAGTCGTCAATTTGCTATGATCAATCGGCAACAGCAACTTTGCTTTTTTCATCTTTTGAATCATGTAATCAGATGGCACGGTTAAATCATAGCTTGTGCCACCTTGCTTAACCTTTGTATACATCGCTTCATTACTATCAAAAGTTTCATAGTTAACTTTGTAACCTGTTTGCTTTTCAAACTTAGTAATTAACGTTGGATCAATGTAATCACCCCAGTTGTACAAGTTTAGCACGCGGTTACTTTTATCAGTCCCCGTAGCTGCATCTTGATCATGAGCAAAGTGTTGGGCACCAACCCATAATAGGAGAGCGACGGCTAAAATACCAACGGCAGCATAAATCAACTTTTTCATAAGCTAGCCCCTTTCTTCTTCGCTTTGCTCCGTTCACCAGCTGTACTAATTAAGAAATAGCCAACGACGAGCAACAACGAAATCAAGAACATCAACGCTGACAAGGCATTGATTTCGAGACTGACACCTTGCCGGGCCCGTGAGTAAATTTCGACGGACAAGGTTGAGAAACCATTCCCGGTCACAAAGAACGTCACGGCAAAATCATCCAGCGAGTAAGTAAACGCCATGAAGAAGCCAGCAAAAATACCTGAAGTAATATATGGCAAAATCACGCGGGTCAGCACTTGCCATGAATTCGCTCCCAAGTCATTAGCGGCATCGAGTAATGATTTGTTCATTTCATTAAGCTTTGGCAAGACCATCAACACGACAATTGGAATTGAAAAGGCAATGTGACTCAGTAATACTGAACCAAAACCCAAGCCAATCCCCAACATCGTGAAGAAAATCAAGAAACTAGCACCAATGATAACATCCGGTGAAACCATTAACACGTTATTCATCGAGAGAATTGTATTTTTAACTAATGGATTCTTAGTATCGTAAATCCCGATTGCGCCCAAGGTACCAATAATCGTCGCCACCAAAGATGACAATAATGCCACTACAAACGTGTTAAACACAATCTGAATCATGCGCGCATCATTAAATAATTCAACATAGTGTTTAAATGAAAAGCCGCTGAAACCGTGCATGTATTTACCCGAATTAAACGAATAAAAAATCAAATACATAATTGGGAGATACAAAACGATAAAAATAATAACCAAGTAAACATTTGCCCAAGGTTTATTCTTCTTAACCATTATTTACGTCCCCCTTTCTTACTACGTTCACGGGTGACAAACATTGTAATTACCATTGCGATAATCAAGATTACCCCGATGGTTGAACCCATTCCCCAGTTTTGCGTCACCAAGAAGTGTTCTTCAATCGCAGTCCCCAGCGTAATCACGCGGTTCCCACCAATCAAACGAGTAATCATGAACAATGAGAGCGATGGAATGAATACTGCTTGAATACCAGCTCGAATACCATCAGCTGACAACGGTAAAACAACCCGCCGCAAAGTTTGGAACTTGGTTGCCCCTAAATCATAACTTGCATTAATCAAACTACCATCAATTTCGGTAATCGCATTGAAAATTGGCAAAATCATGAACGGAATTTCAATATAGGCAGCTACTAATAAGAAACTAACGTCAGAGAATAAGAGTTGTTGCGGCGCAATTCCCAGAAAGCCTAAGAAATTGTTAACCGAACCGTCTTTAGCTAACAAACCAATAAACGCATAGGCCTTCAACAACAGGTTAATCCACGTTGGTAAAATAATTAATAATAGCCAGAAATCTTTGTGTTTTAAATTATTGAGGAACAGCGCCGTTGGAAAACTAATCAACAACGTAATCACTGTAATCAAGAACGCAAACCAAATGGAATTGAACGTCATCCGAATGTATGTGTCGGAGCTAAAGAAACTACCATAGTTGGCAAACGTCCCATGCCCACTCATCGAGGTAAATGATTGTACGACCATCAAGACGATTGGTGCACCCACAAACAACACCAGCCACAAGCCATATGGAATAAAGTAAAGTAAACGTTTTTTAGTCATTTAATTGCCCCTTATTCGTCATAGTTTTCGATACGAGCATCAAAGTCTTCTTCAGATTCATTGAAACGCATGATATGAATATCTTCTGGATCAAACGTTAACCCTTGGCGTGAATCGACGACTGATTCATTTGTCGCTTGAATTTGCCATTCGTTGTTATCTTCATCATGGGCAAAGATTTCATAATAGTCACCCCGGAAAAGTTGACGGTCAATCGTAACCACTAACTTACCGTTTTCAGGAGTTGTTAAATCTAGGTCTTCTGGTCGCAAAACAACTTCAACCCGTTCATTTGGTCGCATCCCGGCATCGACATTTTCAAATTCTTTACCCGCAAATGCAACTAAGTAATCTTCACGCATGACACCTGTTACAATGTTTGATTCACCGATGAAGTTAGCAACGAAGTGGTTAATTGGTTCATCGTAAATATCCACCGGAGTGCCATTTTGCAAAATCTTACCTTCATTCATAACGAAAATCCAGTCAGACATCGCCAAGGCTTCTTCTTGATCGTGAGTCACAAAGATAAAGGTAATCCCCAACCGTTGTTGCAACTCACGCAATTCTGATTGCATATCTTTGCGCAGCTTATAATCCAATGCTGATAATGGTTCATCGAGCAATAATACTTCCGGATCATTGGCAAGTGCCCGAGCAATTGCGACCCGTTGTTGTTGCCCACCCGAAAGTTCGGAAATTTCACGGTTTTCATAACCTGAAAGTCGCACCATGCCCAACATTTCTGTGACTTTGTCTTTAATTTTATTCTTCGCGACACCTCGCAAGTTCATCCCAAACGCAACATTATCAAACACGTTTAAGTTTGGAAATAAGGCATAGTTTTGGAAAACTGTGTTTACACGGCGTTTGTTGGCTGGTACATCATTGATGCGTTTGCCTTCAAATACAATATCGCCCGAGTTAGCACTTTCAAATCCCGCAATTAAGCGCAAAATAGTGGTTTTCCCACTCCCTGAAGGCCCCAGCAATGTATAGAACTTACCGGCCTCGATTTCTAAATCGACCCCTTTTAAAACTGGGGTTTCGTTGTAACTTTTAACAACATTTTTAAATTCAATAATTGGTTGCGCCATCCCGTCCCATTCCTTTGCACAAATTTGTCTAAGTTACATAATAGTGGAAATCAGCAGGTTTTTCCACTGTTTACGCCGGTTATCACGGAAATGAAACAATCGCTGTCAGTAACTGGCGTTTGTAGGTCAATTTTGTGCACCAAACTCAACTAATAACACAAAAAAGGCACCCGCTAAATGAATAGCGAGTGCCTTTAATTAAGTTCGATCATTTAAAGAAATAATCAGAATTCGATACGGATAACGCTTTTGTTCCGCAACGTATTTAAAAGCAAGCTTTCAGATACGCTTTGTCACAATTAGTCGTTGTTCTTACCGTTCTTCTTGATGATTTCTTCTTGGATGTTCTTAGGAACAGCTGCGTAGTGATCAAGCTTCATTTGGAAAGTACCACGGCCTTGTGTTGATGAACGCAATGTAGTTGCGTAACCAAACATTTCTGACAATGGAACTTGCGCGTGAAGCATAAGAGTCTTACCACGGGCTTCTTGACCTTCGATCAAACCACGACGAGCTGAAACGTGTCCCATAACATCACCTAAGTTGTCTTCAGGAACTACGATATCAACGGCCATGATTGGTTCGAGGATAACGGCACCAGCAGTCTTAGCTGCTTCGCGCAATGCAAGTGAAGCGGCGATCTTGAACGCTGCTTCAGATGAATCGACATCGTGGTATGAACCGTCGTACAACTTAGCCTTAACGTCAACCAATGGGTAGCCAGCCAAAGGACCAGCACTCATTGATTCGCGCAAACCTTGTTCAACAGAACCGATGTATTCACGAGGAACAACACCACCGACAACGGCATCTTCAAATTCAAAACCGGCACCAGTTTCGTTAGGAGTGAATTCAATCCAAACGTCACCATATTGACCCTTACCACCTGATTGACGCTTGAAGAAACCACGCGCTTGAACAGTCTTAGTGAAGGCTTCACGGTAGGCAACTTGAGGAGCACCAACAGTAGCTTCAACGTTGAATTCACGACGCATACGATCAACGATGATATCCAAGTGCAATTCACCCATACCGGCGATAAGAGTATCACCAGTTTCTGGGTTAGTAGTTGCACGGAATGAAGGATCTTCTTCAGCCAACTTTTGAAGTGCGTTAGACATCTTATCTTGGTCAGCCTTAGTCTTAGGTTCAACGGCCAATTCGATAACTGGTTCTGGGAATTCCATTGATTCAAGGATCAATGGACGATCAACAGCAGTCAATGAGTCCCCAGTAGTAGTGTCCTTCAAACCAATGGCAGCGGCGATATCACCAGAGAATACTTCTGGGATTTCAGTACGGTCAGTCGCGTGCATTTGGAGCAAACGACCAACACGTTCACGCTTGCCCTTAGTAGTGTTAAGGACATATGAACCAGCTTCAAGCGTACCAGTGTAGACACGCAAGAAAGTAAGACGACCAACGAATGGGTCAGTCATAACCTTAAATGCCAAAGCAGCAAATGGCTTGTCATCATCGGCAATCAAGTCAACTTCTTCATCAGTATCAGGATCAGTTGAGATGTATGGCTTAACATCAAGTGGTGATGGAAGGTAGTCAACAACGGCATCGAGCATCATTTGGACACCCTTATCCTTGTATGCTGAACCAGCGATAACTGGGAAGAATTCCAAGTTAAGAGTAGCCTTACGGATAGCAGCCTTCAATTCAGGGATAGAAATTTCTTCACCTTCAAGGTACTTTTCCATAATGCCTTCATCAACGTCAGCAATTGCTTCGATCAATTCAGCACGCTTTGCTTCAACGAGTTCCTTCATATCTTCAGGAACGTCGCGGGCTTCCCACTTTTCACCAAGTTCATCAACTGGGTATTCAGCCTTCATTTCGAGCAAGTCGATAACGGCTTCAAAGTCGTCTTCGGCACCAATTGGCCATTGAATAGCCTTGGCATTTGCTTCAAGACGTTCGCCCAATGAATCAACTGACATTTGGAAGTCAGCACCTAACTTGTCCATCTTGTTAACGAAAACAACACGAGGAACGTTGTAGGTAGTAGCTTGACGCCAAACAGTTTCAGTTTGTGGTTCAACACCGGCTGCACCATCAAGAACAGCTACCGCGCCATCAAGCACACGGAGTGAACGTTCAACTTCAATAGTGAAGTCAACGTGACCTGGAGTGTCAATGATGTTAACACGGTAAGGGTTCTTAGCAAATTGGTTGTGGAAACCGTGCCAAACAGCAGTAGTAGCGGCTGATTGGATAGTGATACCACGTTCCTTTTCTTGATCCATGAAGTCCATTTGTGATGCACCATCGTGGGTTTCACCAATCTTGTGGATCTTACCAGTGTAGTACAACACACGTTCAGTAGTAGTAGTCTTACCAGCATCGATGTGAGCCATGATACCGATGTTACGAGTGTGGTCTAGTGGGTATTCACGCTTGTTAGCCATGATTTAGTTTCTCCTCTAAAAAATTTCTTAGAAATAAATGACGATATATATGACAAAATTGACTATCGAAAATACGGTAGCCAATTTTAGTCATCTTACCAACGGTAGTGAGCGAAGGCACGGTTGGCTTCAGCCATCTTGTGCGTATCTTCACGCTTCTTAACAGATGCACCAGTGTTGTTGGCTGCATCCATGATTTCCTTAGCAAGACGTTCGTCCATGGTGTGTTCCCCACGCAAACGTGAGTAAGTAACTAACCAACGGAGACCCAAAGTAGTACGACGTTCTGGACGTACTTCGATAGGAACTTGGTAGTTAGAACCACCAACACGACGAGCCTTAACTTCAAGGACAGGCATGATGTTGTTCATTGCTTCTTCAAAAACTTCCAGTGGATCATTGCCAGTTGCGGCTTTGATTTGGTCGAAAGCTGAATAAAGAATAGTTGAAGCAGTTCCGCGCTTACCATCTAACATAAGACGGTTGATCAAGCGTGAAACAAGCTTTGAGTTATAAATTGGGTCGGGCATTACTTCGGCCCGTTTTGTGTAACCTTTACGTGGCATATTTTATTCCCTCCCTATTACTTCTTAGGCTTCTTAGTACCGTACTTAGAACGGCTTTGACGACGGCTATCAACACCTGCAGTATCAAGTGCACCACGGATGATGTGGTAACGAACCCCAGGCAAATCCTTAACACGACCACCACGGATCAATACAACAGAGTGTTCTTGCAAGTTGTGGCCTTCACCAGGAATGTAGGCAGTAACTTCAAACAAGTTAGAAAGACGAACACGCGCATACTTACGTAAGGCAGAGTTAGGCTTCTTAGGAGTCATAGTACCAACACGGGTTGCAACCCCACGTTTTTGTGGTGCTGGTGTGTTAGTTTGCGCCTTCTTTTGGCTGTTGTAGCCAAAGTTCAAGGCAGGTGAGCTAGATTTAGTTGTCCGGCTCTTACGTCCTGAACGAACCAATTGGTTAATTGTAGGCATCTAATAATGCTCCTTCCCATTTTTTGATATCTTTTTTAGTCCACACATCCAGGAGTGTCATTTTTTATGATAAAAAAATGTGCATCCGAGATGCATGTTTTGCTGATGGCCCTTTTCAAGGCACTCAGCACATCTGATATATACCAGACGAAACTGTCCTTTAAAAAGCACATCTGTTAATATAGCACCGTTTCAAGGCTTCGTCAACTGTTCTCCTACTTTTTTTAAATATTTATTGAATTAACTGAATTCTGCAAACTTTTTCGCACACAAATTAAAAATTCCACGGCTTAATCTCGTAGTTTATTAGTGATAACTAGTTTTTCGTCACGCGTCATTTACTTGACACCTAAATCCTATTATACGGAGGTTTTCGCATGTTTTACTTTATTCTGGGTATTATATTTGCTTCGTTTACCGCCTGTCTGTCAGAGCGCTTAATCTACAACCAATCCCTCAGCGGCAGGTCACAATGTTCGACGTGCCAACATCCTTTGCAATGGTATGAGTTAATCCCGCTTCTAAGCTTCATTTACCAGCGCGGACGGTGTCGGCAATGTCTAACGCGGATTCCTGCTTACTTATTCGTCTGCGAGCTTATAGGCGGTCTCTTGGCGGTTCATATCAATCAACCCCTTGGCTTGCTAATCGCCTTTCTCTTACTCGGTCTGAGTCTTCAGGACTTTCTAACGCAAACTATTACACCGATTTTTGCGTGGATTGTCGTAACCATTTTATTACCACTTCAGTTATTGCAACAACCAGACTTCATCAAGTTAGCTGGCGCCTTACTTCTCTTAGCAATTGGCTTCATCCTTGTTAAACAAAATTTACTTGGTAGTGGCGATATTCCAATCATCTTAATCCTCTGGCTATTTTTTCCACTCTTCTGGTTCAGTTGGGCACTCGTTATTGGTGCCACAATTGGCATCGTATCAATCTTAATCCGTAAACGTCATCAACTCGCCTTTGTACCATGCTTAAGCATTGGGTACTGGGTTGTCGCCGTAATTTTCAACTGATCTGAGGACAGCGTGGCAAATATACCCATTTCTTCTAGCGTGGAATTTGGATGTGTGTCTCAGATTGATTCCCACTACGTGTCTGGAACCAGTCTGGACACCGTGATGGAAGACAAGCATTTGAAGCCACAGTGCGGTCTTCAAATGTTTGCGAAGCTTGGTTCGCTAACGCGGTAACCATCTTCACAAATCCATAATCAGTAACCAAACCCGTTACTGATTATGCCCACGGTGCGAGCTAAAGTCCAGCCTGTTTCCAGCCTCTTCGTTAGTTTGAGCAGGCAATCTGACTAATAATATGCCGTAATCCTTGTCGCTGCAAGTTTAGCGGTAATCAATAATTCCACGCTTATCTAGCGGAGTGACTGAAAATCACTTTGTGGCCGGCAGGCTTTACACCGAAATGGGACGTGACACCATGTGTCAGGTTTGTCGCTGAGGGTAGAGCCGACCGGGCCTTATTTGTCCAGCGTAGCTACAAATGTGAGCAGTCTTTTGGCTTTAGCCATTAGACTGCCAGCTATCCCGAATTGCCCAAGACAGACATTCAGCCTGGAAGGCTAATCTAATCGGGTTTTGATTAGATTCAGTTGTTTGTTGCAAACAAACTGCTGGAATGTTTTGCGTTGCCGTACCTCAGGCATAAGCAAGCAGCTTGGGCATGTGCTTCCATCTCGGTGCACAAAGTGATTTTCAGGCACGCAGTGGCATCATGCATCTCATCACATTTTATAAATTCCACGTCAGACAAAACAGCACCAAAAAAAGCCCGTCGCCAATAAAATGGCAACGAGCTTTTTAAATGTTTCAATATTACTTGGTTTCTTGTTCTGCCTTCATTTGTTCTTCAATGTCTGCAATTGAGTAGACACCTTCAGCAGTAGCAACTGGAGTACCAACAGTCTTAGATTGAATGTCACGGTATTGTTGCATACCAGTACCGGCAGGAATAATCTTACCGATAATAACATTTTCCTTAAGACCAACCAATGGATCATTCTTACCACGAATAGCGGCATCAGTAAGCACACGCGTAGTTTCTTGGAATGATGCGGCAGACAAGAAACTATTAGTTTCAAGTGAAGCCTTAGTAATCCCAAGAAGCACTGGACGTGCAGTTGCTGGAATACCTCCAGTGATAACTGTTTGTGCAACAGCATCACGGAAGTCGTTAATATCGATCAAGTTACCTGGCAACATGTCAGTATCACCTGGATCCATCACGCGAACCTTACGGAGCATTTGACGCGCCATAACTTCCACGTGCTTATCAGCAACTTCAACCCCTTGCATCCGGTAAACCTTTTGGATTTCACGCAAGATGTAGATTTCAGTAGAAAGAACATCACGAACTTGGATCAATTGCTTTGGATCAATTGAACCATCATTCAAAGCGTCACCACGGTGAATGTGATCACCTTCCGCAACACGTACACGAGCTGCCAATGGCAATGTGTAAGTACGCGTATCAGTTTCACCTTGAATAGTGATTTCCTTAGTACGTTCTGCTGGGTTTTCTTCGATTGATTCAACTGTACCAGTAACTTCAGTGATTTCGGCACGCCCCTTAGGGTTACGTGATTCAAAGATTTCTTGAACACGAGGAAGCCCTTGGGTAATATCGTTACCACCAGACACACCACCAGTGTGGAAGTTACGCATAGTCAATTGAGTACCAGGTTCACCGATTGATTGAGCGGCAACAGTACCAACTGCTTCACCAACTTCAACTTCGTCACCAGTAGCCATGTTACGTCCATAACAGTGTTCACAAACACCGTGCTTAGTGTTACAAGTGAATGCTGAACGGATAGTAACCTTTTCGATACCAGCTTCAACAATGGCCTTAGCCTTGTCTTCGTCGATCATTTGGTTAGAACGGATGATAACTTCGCCAGTTTCTGGGTTCTTGATAGTCTTCATTGCGTAACGGCCAAGGATACGGTCGTACAATGATTCGATGACTTCATTACCTTCCATAAATGCATATACGTCAAGTCCGCGGTCAGTTCCACAATCAACTTCACGAATAATAACATCTTGGGCCACGTCAACCAAACGACGAGTCAAGTAACCAGAATCGGCAGTCTTCAAGGCCGTATCAGTCATACCTTTACGAGCCCCGTGGGTAGAAATAAACATTTCCAACACTGACAAACCTTCACGGAAGTTCGCGATGATTGGCAATTCCATGATTCGACCACTTGGAGAAGCCATCAAACCACGCATACCAGCAAGTTGTGTAAAGTTAGAGATGTTACCACGAGCACCTGAGTCAGACATCATGAAGATTGGGTTAGTAGTTTCAAAACTTTCAATAAGCTTTTGTTGGATTTGATCCTTAGCTCCGTTCCAAATACTAATAACACGTTCATAACGTTCATCATCGGTGATCAAACCACGACGGAATTGCTTAGTAACAACAGCAACTTGTTTGTGGGCATCTTCAACGATATCAGCTTTTTCAGGCAATTCAGTAACGTCGGCCGCACCCACAGTCAAACCAGAAATCGTTGATTCTTCATAACCAAGGTCTTTCATACGGTCCAATAAGAGTGAAGTTTCAGTAACTTTGTATTGCTTGTAAACTTCGGCAATAACATCTGACAAGAAGCCCTTCTTGAATGGTGGAACAACAGGTTGATCCTTCAAGAATTCCTTCAAATCAGTACCAGGTTCGATGAAGTACTTATCATCAACACCAAGTGTCAAGGCAGCTTCAGTAGGTTCATTCAAGTAGTGGAAATCACCGGGCAAGATGTTGTTGAAAATCAACTTACCAACTGTAGTTACCAAGATTTTATCGCGTTGTTCAGGTGTAAACGGCTTTGCAGCTGGGAATGATGAAGTTTGGACACCAATCCGTGTGTGCCAGTGCACATACTTGTTTTGGTAGGCAATTTGGGCTTCGTTCAGATCCTTAAAGATCATTCCTTCACCTTCACGGCCAGCTTCTTCAGTTGTTAAGTAGTAGTTACCGATAACCATATCTTGAGATGGGGCCACGATTGGCTTACCATCCTTAGGTGCCAAGATGTGTCCAGCAGCTAACATTAACAAACGAGCTTCAGCTTGCGCTTCATCAGACAATGGCACGTGAATGGCCATTTGGTCACCATCGAAATCGGCGTTATATGCTTCAGTAACCAATGGGTGTAAACGCATTGCTTTACCAGAAACTAACACAGGTTCGAAGGCTTGAATACCAAGACGGTGCAAAGTAGGTGCCCGGTTCAAAAGAACTGGGTGTTCCTTGATTACGTCTTCAAGTACGTCCATGACATCATCGTCACGACGGTCAATCTTACGCTTAGCATTCTTGATGTTTGATGCAAGTTCACGTGAAACCAATTCCTTCATGATGAAAGGCTTGAAGAGTTCCAACGCCATTTGACGTGGAAGACCCATTTGGTTCATCTTCAAGAATGGTCCAACGTCGATAACTGAACGACCAGAGTAGTCAACACGCTTACCAAGCAAGTTTTGACGGAAACGTCCTTGCTTACCCTTCAACATGTGTGAAAGTGACTTCAATGGACGGTTACCAGGACCAGCAACTGGACGACCACGACGACCGTTATCAATCAATGCATCAACAGCTTCTTGCAACATCCGCTTTTCGTTTTGCACGATGATACCAGGGGCATTCAAATCAAGCAAACGCTTCAAACGGTTGTTACGGTTGATAACCCGACGGTACAAGTCATTCAAGTCAGAAGTAGCGAAACGGCCACCTTCAAGTTGAACCATTGGACGCAAGTCAGGTGGAATAACTGGAATCACATCCATAACCATCCATGATGGCTTGTTACCTGATTGGAAGAAGGCTTCAATAATGTCCAAACGACGAACCGCACGGGTACGCTTTTGTCCTGAGGCTTCCTTCAAATCATGCTTAAGTGATTCAGCTTCTTTAGCAAGGTCAACGTCATCCAACAAAGTCTTAACGGCTTCGGCACCCATGGCTGCTTGGAATTCGTTACCATATTCAAGCTTCAATTCGCGATATTCGCGTTCTGAAAGCAATTGTTTCTTTTCAAGTGGAGTATCACCAGCTTCAGTAACAACGTATGAAGCAAAGTAGATAATTTCTTCCAATGAACGGGGGCTCATGTCAAGCACAAGACCCATCCGTGAAGGAATACCCTTGAAGTACCAGATGTGAGTTACTGGGGCTGCAAGTTCGATGTGACCCATACGTTCGCGACGAACCTTGGCACGTGTAACTTCAACACCACAGCGATCACAAACGATACCCTTGTAACGAATACGCTTGTACTTACCACAGGCGCATTCCCAGTCTTTAGTAGGTCCAAAAATCCGTTCGTCGAAGAGTCCGTCTTTTTCAGGCTTCAAAGTCCGGTAGTTAATGGTTTCGGGCTTTTTAACTTCCCCGTAAGACCAGCTACGAATCTTATCTGGCGATGCCAGACCGATTTGCATGCTTTCAAACTTATTAACATCAATCAAAGGATTGACCACCTTTCATTATTCTTGTTCAGCAGTTTCCGCTTGTTGTGGTGCTTCCGCTTGTTCAGTTGGGTGTTCAGCGGCGTATTTTGCCAATGCATCAACATTAACAACATCGTCGTCATCTTCATCCATATCGCGGAGTTCAATTTCTTGTTTATCGTGGTCGAGGACCTTCATGTCCAAACCAAGTGATTGCAATTCTTTAACAAGCACACGGAATGATTCAGGAACACCAGGTTGTGGGATTGGTTCACCCTTAACGATGGCTTCATAAGTCTTCACACGACCAACAACGTCATCTGACTTGTAAGTCAAGATTTCTTGCAATGTGTAAGCAGCCCCGTAAGCTTCGAGGGCCCAAACTTCCATTTCACCGAAACGTTGGCCACCAAATTGTGCTTTACCACCAAGTGGTTGTTGCGTAACTAATGAGTAAGGTCCGATTGAACGAGCGTGGATCTTATCGTCAACCATGTGGGCCAATTTCATGTAGTGCATTGAACCAACGGCAATTCGGTTATCGAAGGCTTCACCGGTACGACCGTCATAAAGGACCGTCTTACCATCTGCTGGCAAGCCAGCTTCACGCACAGCATCCCAGATATCTTTATCTGAAGCACCATCAAATACTGGTGATGCCATGTGAACGCCAAGCGTGCGTGCTGCCATACCCAAGTGAAGTTCAAGTACTTGACCAATGTTCATCCGTGAAGGCACACCCATTGGTGAAAGCATGATATCGATTGGTGTACCATCTGGCATGTAAGGCATGTCTTCTGATGGAACAACGATTGAAACGGTACCCTTGTTACCGTGACGACCGGCCATCTTATCACCAACTTGAATCTTACGCTTTTGCGCGATGTAAACACGAACCATCATGTTAACACCAGGTGAAAGTTCGTCACCGTTTTCACGAGTGAAGATTTTAACGTCTTGGACGATACCTCCACCACCGTGGGGAACCTTAAGTGAAGTATCACGAACTTCGCGAGCCTTTTCACCAAAGATAGCGTGCAACAAACGTTCTTCAGCTGATAATTCAGTAACACCCTTAGGAGTTACCTTACCAACTAAGATATCACCATCATCAACTTCGGCACCAATGCGGATAACCCCCATTGCGTCGAGGTCTTTAAGTTGTTCTTCACCAACGTTAGGGATTTCACGAGTCATTTCTTCAGGTCCGAGCTTTGTATCACGGGCTTCTGATTCCAATTCTTCGATGTGGATTGAAGTGTAGACATCTTCACGAATCAAACGTTCGTTCAAGATGATGGCATCTTCAAAGTTGTAACCCTTCCAAGTCATAAAGGCAATCAATGGGTTTTGACCCAAGGCGAGTTCACCTTGTTCCATTGATGGACCATCAGCAATCACTTCGTCAGCATCAATCTTTTCACCGACTTTAACAATTGGACGTTGGTTGTAGTTCTTACCTGAGTTTGAACGACGGAACTTCATCAACTTGTAAGTATCTAATGAACCATCTTCGCGACGGATGCGAATTTCGCGACCATCAACATATTCAACTTCACCGGCGTTCTTAGCGATCATGGCAACCCCAGAATCGTGCGCGGCCTTGTATTCAATCCCAGTACCAACAAGTGGTGCGTGAGGATCAACCAAAGGAACCGCTTGACGTTGCATGTTGGCACCCATCAAAGCACGGTTTGAGTCATCGTTTTCCAAGAAAGGAATGTTAGCAGTGGCAACCGCAACAACTTGCTTAGGAGAAACGTCCATGTAGTCAACGTTTTCAATAGAAGTTTCGATATTGTCATCAGCAGCACGGGCCATAACAGTTTCGGTAACAAAAGTACCGTCATCGTTCAATGGTGTGTTGGCTTGGGCAATAACAAAGTTATCTTCTTCGTCGGCAGTCAAGTAATCAATCTTTTCAGTAACGTGGTGATCGTCCCATGAAACACGACGGTATGGTGTTTCGATAAATCCGTAACGGTTAACCTTGGCATATGATGACAATGAGTTAATCAAACCGATATTAGGACCTTCAGGAGTTTCGATTGGGCACATACGACCATAGTGGGTATAGTGCACGTCACGAACTTCATATCCGGCACGGTCACGAGTCAAACCACCAGGTCCAAGCGCTGAAAGACGACGCTTGTGTGAAAGTTCACCGAGGGGGTTAGTTTGATCCATGAATTGTGAAAGCTGTGATGAACCAAAGAATTCTTTGATTGAAGCCACAACTGGACGGATGTTAATTAATTGTTGAGGAGTTACCGTATCAGCGTCTTGAATAGACATACGTTCGCGAACGACACGTTCCATCCGTGACAAACCAATCCGGAATTGGTTTTGTAACAATTCACCAACTGAACGAATCCGACGGTTACCCAAGTGATCAATATCATCAGTTGAGCCTAAACCTTCACGCAAGTTGAAGAAGTAGTTCATTGATGCAATGATGTCGGCGGGACGAATTGTCCGTGTTTCAGGGCCAATGTGACCGTTACCAATAATCAAAAGTTCCTTTTCAGGATCATTTGGTGATTCAACCTTAATTGTTTGAATCGTCATTGGTTCAGTTACAACGGCATCTTCAGTTGGGTAGTAAGTAGTTGCCTTGAAATCTTCCTTATCAAGGAATGGTGCCAAGTCAGCCATTACTGTCTTATCAATCTTAGTTCCCTTAGCAGCAATAACTTCACCAGTATCTGGATCAGCCAAAGTTTCTGCCAAAGTCATGCCAAGAAGACGAGTCTTCAAGTTCAACTTTTTGTTCATCTTGTAACGACCAACTGGTGCTAAGTCGTAACGCTTAGGATCGAAGAAACGAGCCGTCAAAAGTGAACGTGAAGAATCAGCGGTCTTTGGTTCACCTGGTCGTAGTCGTTCGTAGATGTCCTTCAGGGATTCTTCAGTACGTGAATCTGAAGCGTCCTTGTGCACATCCTTTTCAATTGTGAGCATCAATGAATCATATGATGAGCCAAAAATGTCAAGAATGTCAGTATCTGAAGCGAAGCCTAAAGCACGGATAAGTTCAGTCAAAGGAATCTTACGAGTCCGGTCGATACGAACATAAGCGACTTCTTTAGCATCGGTTTCAAATTCCAACCAAGCACCACGATTAGGAATCGCAGTAGTTCCATAGCTAGGACGGCCATTCTTATCAAGTTCTTGGTTGAAGTAAACTCCAGGTGAACGAACAAGTTGTGAAACAATAACCCGTTCTGCCCCGTTAATAATGAAAGTACCTTGGTCAGTCATTAATGGGAAATCACCGAAGAATACGTCTTGTGATTTAATTTCGCTAGTTTCGTTGTTGATCAAACGCAAAGTAACGTGCAAAGGAGCTGAGTAGTTAGCATCGTGTTCACGTGCTTCATCAACTGTGTACTTTGGTTCCATCAGTTTATAGTCAACGAATTCCAATGATAATTTACCTTGGAAGTCTTCAATTGGGAGAATGTCGTTAAACATTTCGCGAAGACCTTCATCCAAGAACCATTGATATGAATCCGTTTGAATTTCGATCAAGTTAGGCAAATCAAGGATTTCCTTGATACGTGCGTAGCTACGACGGGTACGGCGCTTACCGTTTTGAATTAAATGCCCTGCCAAAATTGGTCACCTCATCTCAAATTTTTGCCCTACGTTTATGCCTTTTGAAATATTACAATTTGATTACAATTAGCCAAATTGCCTGTTTCAAGGCATAAAAAAGACAACTTGTGGATTTTTTCCGAAATACCACAGTTGTCCCAATATACAGGCAGCACGGACAATAGATCGCGCTTACCGTTTTTATTCGTAGTTTTTATACATGGTCTATACTACCGCAACCTTTAATTAATTGCAAGCATTTGTGCATAATCACTTGACAATCAGTTGAAAAAAGTTTATTTAGGAAACGAATCACAAAGATTCACTAGTTTCCAATGTGCATCAGATAGCCATTAAGTCATGAAAGCCAAACCCGCACTTGGATTTGGCTTTCATACTTATTATTAACCTTCGACTGTTTCCTTTTCAGGTTCAGCCTCTGGTTGCTTGGTAGTAATTGTAATTTTGCCTTGCTTGGCTCCGATTGTGACTACATCGCTCGTCGTAATCTTTCCTGACAAGAGCTCTTCACTCAAACGATCTTCGATTTCTGATTGAAGTGCCCGGCGAATTGGCCGTGCCCCATATTCAGGATCAAAGCCCGCACTCGCAACAACATCAATCGCAGCCGGTGTAATCTTAACTGCAATTCCTTGTTGGCGAATACGATTCAAGACGCCAGTTGCCATTAATTTCACAATTTCATGCAATTCTGGCTTCGTCAAACTGTGGAAGACAACAGTTTCGTCAATCCGGTTAATGAATTCTGGACGGAATTGTTCCTTCAGCGTTTCACGAATTGTACTTGCCATTGCATCGTAGTTATCACTCTTGTTAGTAGCACCAAAACCCATTGTCTTTTCATCACGTAAACGGGTTGCACCAAGGTTTGAAGTCATGATGATAACCGTGTTACGGAAATCAACCTTGCGTCCCTTTGCATCAGTCAAGAAACCATCATCAAAGACTTGCAAGAGCAAGTTAAAGATATCAGGGTGGGCTTTTTCAGCTTCATCCAAAAGAATTACTGAATAAGGCTTTTGACGAACTTTTTCGGTTAATTGGCCACCTTCTTCATAACCAACATAACCAGGTGCTGCCCCGACCAAACGACTTGCTGAGTATTTTTCCATGTATTCGGACATATCAATCCGAATCATGTTGTCTTCAGAACCAAACATTGCTTCAGCCAACGCCTTAGCTAACTCAGTCTTACCAACCCCAGTAGGTCCAAGAAACATAAATGTCCCGATTGGCCGTTGTGGATCCTTCAAACCAGAACGCGCCCGACGAATAGCTCGTGCGACCGCTGAAATTGCTTCTTCTTGACCTACAACTCGCTTGTGCAGAACATTTTCCAAATTAATCAAACGTTCTTGTTCGTTCTTTTCAAGTTGGGTCAATGGGACTCCAGTCCATTCTGAAACAACTTCAGCAATGTCTTCTGGCGTCACTTCAAGATCGTAACGTTCTGCGCCTTCTTCAGCATCCGCTGCTTCTGCCGCAATCATTTTATCAATCTTCTTTTTAAGCGTCATTTCCTTTTTACGGATATCAGCCGCTAATTCAAAGTTCAACGTTTCAATTGCTTGTTCTTTTTCTTCACGTAAAGCCGTTAACTTGGCTTCTTGCTTTGAAATTTTAGTTTGTGTTCCTGATTGGTCGATGCGTACTTTGGCACCCGCTTCATCCATCAAATCAATCGCCTTATCAGGTAAGAAACGGTCTGTGATATACCGTGCTGATAATTTAACCGCTTCTTCGACGGCCGCTACTTGAATTCCGACGTGGTGGTGTTGTTCATAACGTGACTTCAATCCCGTCAAAATCTTGATAGCTTCTTCTTCAGTTGGTTCATCAACTTGGACGGTTGCAAAACGTCGTTCCAAAGCTGAATCAGCTTCGATATACTTTTGGTATTCATCCAGCGTTGTTGCACCAATTGTTTGGAGTTCACCACGTGCCAAGGCTGGCTTCAAAATATTTGAGGCGTCAATCGCTCCTTCAGCACCACCAGCACCAATCAAAGTGTGTAATTCATCAATAAATAAGATGACGTTACCATCGTTGTAAATTTCGTCGATAATCTTCTTCAAGCGATCTTCAAACTCACCACGATACTTTGTACCAGCAACCAATGAACCCATATCAAGCATCATCAAACGCTTGCCAGCTAAATCAGCTGGAACTTCATTAGCGACAATCTTTTGTGCCAAACCTTCTGCAATCGCCGTCTTACCAACCCCTGGTTCACCAACCAAGACTGGGTTGTTCTTTGAACGACGGCTCAAAATTTGGATTACACGCTTAACTTCCTTAGCTCGGCCAACCACTGGATCCATGCGCCGTTCACGGGCAACTTGGGTTAAGTCACGTGCTAATCCGTCAAGGGTTGGGGTTCCCTTTGGTGCGTCCTTTTTCTTATCTTTACTCTTGCGTGGTGTTTCGGTTACACCAAGTTTCCGCAAGATAATACGCCGTGTTTCTTGGATATTTACATTCAATGCTACTAAAATCCGTGATGACAAAATACTTTCATTGCTCAAAAGGGCCAATAAAAGATGTTCAGTCCCAATTTTAGTTGCATTCATCAAAGTTGCTTCTTCACTAGCAGCTCGCAATACTTCTGCGGCCTTTGGTGAGTATGGTAAATACGCATCCTTATCGGTGTTTGTCATCGTGCCATAACCCGTGAAGCGTTCAATTTCTTCACGCACATCATCATCAGTGACATTAAATTGTTGTAATACTTTGTTTGCAATACCTTCTTTTTCAATCGCTAATGCCAATAGTAAATGTTCAGTCCCAACTGCTTGGTGTTTAAACACTTTCGCTTGTTCCTGAGCCAATACTAAGACATTTCGCGCACTTGGTGTATATTGATTATCCATTCACAACGCCTCGCTTTTTCTTTACTAATTAACTTTCAAACCGTAATCGATTTAAAATCCCAACTAAAATCCGTGCTCGAATCGTATTTTCAACTTGCGCATCATGCAAAGCTAACGTGTCCTTATCAATTGCCGATAAAATCAAGTTTGCTTCACGCGTCGTCAACATACCATCGTCAAACAGACTTTGAACCACCGCAAACGCATCATGTTGATTAATACTGGTGCCAATCGCTGTGATCAACACACGTAGCACCTCATCGGAAGCCAATAGATTAACCTTCGCAATCCGAATGTAACCACCACCACCACGCTTACTTTCAACTAAATAACCATTTTGAATCGTAAACCGCGTTTTAATAACATAGTTAATTTGGGATGGTACCACATGGAACTGCTCGGCAATTTCAGCCCGGCGAATTTCGACATGCTCGTGTTCACTTAAAATATTCTTCAAATACTGTTCAATCACATCAGAGATATTTTGTACATCCATTTTTACAATACCATCTCCTTCACAAATTCCTAACACCACAAACTTTCTCCACATTTTTACTTTGGTTGTTTCAACGCAATTTATTAATGTTTGTAATTATTTGTGGTTGTTGAGGGGCATTTTATTAGTCAAATGCCGATAGCTGCGTTAAAAAAACACAGTATATCGGGTTATTCCATGATAACTTATCAATTTGACTAATCCTGACTTATATTATGAAGAAATTCTAACCTAATTGCAAGATAAGACCTCTTTGTACCGAAATTCATTGTAAGTAACTACCATGTAACCACACATAACTTTTATTAAGAGCACATTATCCCCCGCATTGTGCCAAGATGCTTACAATAAGTAACCATTGTACGCCTAAAAAGCACAAAAGAAAACCGTATCTTCAAAATTAATGAAGACACGGTTTTCATGTTGATTAGATGCACCTAGCAGGAGTCGAACCTGCAACCTTCTGATTCGTAGTCAGACACTCTATCCAATTGCGCTATAGGTGCATTTTAAATTACCCGGAATTAGAGAAACAAATTACGCCAATCAGCGATTGTCATGCGAATTTGCGTACCGTATAAAAAAAGCGAAAGACGGGATTCGAACCCGCGACCCCCACCATGGCAAGGTGATGTTCTACCACTGAACTACTTTCGCATAAGATATATTTGATTATATACCAATTACCATAAACTGGCAAATGCCGACTAGAGGATTCGAACCTCCGACCCCATCATTACTAGTGATGTGCTCTGCCAACTGAGCTAAGTCGGCGTCCTAAAAATTGAGGACTAAGATTAATCAACGGTGGCAGCCACAGCGTCAACTAATCTTCATATCGGGAAGACAGGATTCGAACCTGCGACCCCCTGGTCCCAAACCAGGTGCTCTACCAAGCTGAGCTACTTCCCGAAACAATTACCATTTCTGATAACAATGCACCTAGCAGGAGTCGAACCTGCAACCTTCTGATTCGTAGTCAGACACTCTATCCAATTGCGCTATAGGTGCATTTAAATTTTAATCCTGATCAGGGAATAAAAGCGAAAGACGGGATTCGAACCCGCGACCCCCACCATGGCAAGGTGATGTTCTACCACTGAACTACTTTCGCATTCTTGATCTAATTGATCCGCGCCAAGTTGATTGGCATGCCGACTAGAGGATTCGAACCTCCGACCCCATCATTACTAGTGATGTGCTCTGCCAACTGAGCTAAGTCGGCGTTTCAATTAAACGGATGCGGATGACAGGAATCGAACCTGCACGCCCTAAGGCACTGGAACCTAAATCCAGCGCGTCTGCCAGTTCCGCCACATCCGCGTGTTTGTTAGAAACACGTATTGTCTCGTTGAAACAACTATTAAATAATACCTCGCAGAGCAACGCTCGTCAATAGAAAAGTCAAAAAAAATTCGTATTTTTTAAAAGAAATTGTGAAAATGCCTATTTAACAACGTTTCACTCGATAAATTAATTTCCAAATTAACGCAACAGCTAAAACATCTAGCCTTCATTATAGCAATTGCTACGCATAACAACGGTATATTACTTCCCATTTGCTATCACACTAGTTGCGTTAGCTAAACATAAATGAGCCCTAGATAAGGCTATAATCGTGTTAGTGTCCCCATAGTCGGATATTATGCTTAACTAGCGGAGTGCCTAAAGAACCAGACCGGAGTGCCGTGTTGGTCCAAGTGATGGGCACCATCATTTGGAGCCAAGGAAAGATGAGGACTCTTTGGGCTTTAGCCCTTAGAGTCCCAGCTTGTCTGAGTTTGCCAAGACCGAACTTTGGCTTGGCAATGCGCTTCCTACACGGCACGTAGGTCTGGTTCTGTGGCACGCAGCGGCATTCATCCACACATAAAAAAGCCCCTACATAACAACATGTAGAGACCTCTCTATAGTATTTGTCTTAATTAAACTTCAGGCACAATTTTGTCAGCACCGAAGTATGGACGGAGTGCTTCTGGAATAATGACCGTACCGTCTGCTTGTTGGAAGTTTTCCAAAATTGCAGCCACAGTCCGACCAACGGCCAAACCTGATCCATTCAAAGTGTGTACGAATTCAAGTTTACCTTCATCGTTACGGAATTGGATGTGCGCACGCCGCGCTTGGAAGTCTTCTGTATTTGATACTGAAGAAATTTCACGGTAAACATCTTGTGAAGGCATCCAAACTTCCAAATCATATGTCTTAGCAGCTGAGAAACCCATGTCCCCAGTTGATAAATTAATTACGTGGTATGGCAAGCCGAGCTTTTGGAGGATGTTTTCAGCGTTAAGCGTCATCTTTTCCAATTCATCGTATGAAGTTTCTGGCTTAACGTACTTAACCATTTCAACCTTGTTAAATTGATGTAAACGAATCAAACCACGCGTATCACGACCAGCTGAACCGGCTTCTTGACGGAATGATGGTGAAACTGCCGTGAAGTATACTGGCAACTTTTCATCAGGAATCACTTCGTCGCGGTAGTAGTTCGTCAATGGTACTTCGGCGGTTGGAATCATGGTCATCCCCTCGTCAGTTCCCACTTTGTAAGCATCTTCTTCAAACTTAGGATATTGACCAGTTCCATACATTGAATCGTAGTTAACCATGTATGGTGTCAACATTTCCTTGTAGCCTTCTTTTTGGTGTTCGTCCAACATGAAGTTGTAAACGGCACGTTCCAAGCGGGCACCTTGACCGACATAGTACAAGAAACGAGCGCCAGCAACCTTGGCACCACGTTCAAAGTCCAAGATTCCTAAGTCTTCACCAATTGTCCAGTGAGCTTTTGGTTCAAAGTCAAAGGTTGGAATGACACCGTCTTTGCGAATTTCAACATTGGCTTCTTCATCTGGTCCAACTGGAATACCTTCATTTGGCATGTTAGGCAAACGTGAAGCTTCGTCTTTGATAGCTGCTTCAATTTCAATCAATTCAGCATCGATTTCTTTAATGCGAGCACCGACTTGTTGCATTTCAGCAATGGCATCGGCAGCATCTTCCTTGTTGCGCTTAGCTTGAGCAATCTTTTCAGATACCGTGTTCCGCAAAGCCTTCAATTTTTCAGTTTCTTGAATCATTTCGCGACGCTTAGCATCATTAGCTACTAATTCATCAATCTTAGCAGGTGCAACGCCCCGTGTTGCTAACCGTTCTTTAACGTGTTCCGTTTCTGTCCGGATTAATTTCATATCCAACATACAAGTTTACCTCGCTTACTTATTTAAGCCTAATTCGGCAATTTTTTCATCAATTTCAGCTAATACTTTTTGGGCGACGTTTTCATCAGCCACAAAATCATACTTATCACCATCAATCATCATCTTTGGTGACCGGTCATAGTTAGCATACCACTCGTTATAACGGCTGGTAAGTTCTTTATAGTATTCATACAAGCTTGGATCAGTTTCGATTTGTTCAAAGTCACGTCCGCGCATCGCAATGCGTTTTAGCATCGTTTCAAATGACACATTAATATGAATCAACAAGCCAGGATCTTTGGTTGCAGCGCCGTTCAATTGTTCCATCATGTTTTCCAATAATGATTGGTGGATATCAACTTCAGTATCGGTTGCCCGACCCAAATCCGCGTTCAACTTAAATAACAATGCATCTTCAAAAATCGAGCGATCTAAGACGTTCAATTCATTGTTTTGAGCTTCGTGAATATAGTCCAAACGTTTATTCATGAAGTACACTTGCAATAAGAAACCGTATTTCTTTGGATCGGCATAGAACATTTTCAAAATTTCATTGTCATCTACCGTTTCATAAAAAGCTTTCGTACCTAAATGGTCGGCCAATAACTTAGTTAAAGTTGACTTGCCGGCACCAATCGTCCCTGATAAAACAATCATCACTTACTCCTCGTATTCCATATAAGACTACATTCCCTCGGCTGCCCAAATGTGCTATGTATTCAGCAAACTTACACACTCAAACAGTTCCGCGGATTCCCAAAATTCATATTGTCTATATTAGCAGATTTTTAAGCACTTTTGTGAACCAATCGCCTAGAAAAACACGGTAATTCATAAATGTTGCTTTTTATTCGCGACAGACCCACCCGCAATGTCACTGCCATACAAAAAGAGAGCTACAACAATCGTAGCTCCCTGAATTTTATTTATTTTTCAATATCTGACTGACTACCGGGTTCTTCGTACTTTTCACCCTTAGTTGATTTCGTTAAGTCAACATCCTGCAACGGAATCATGTGCGTCTTGTGTCGAATCTTATAGTACAAGAACAAGATGACGAACAGTGGCACACTCATGTAAGTAATCAAAATTGCTTGCCAATCTAACGCAGCAAATGAATGCAAATCTTGACCAACAATAACCAAAATTGAAACAACCAATGCTAACAACGGTCCAAATGGGAACCAAGTGGCTTTGTAGACCAATTCTTTAAGAGAGTGACCTTGCTTAATGAATGCCCGGCGGAAACGGTAGTGTGAAAGCGCAATTCCGACCCAAGCCAAGAAACCAGTTAAACCGGAAGCAGCCACTAAGTACATGTATGCTTTTGGTCCCACAATACTTGTTAAGAACGTCAACAAACCAATTACCGTTGTCCCAACCAATGCTGCAAATGGAATTCCGTGACGGTTCGCCTTACCAAAAATCTTAGGTGCCATCCCTTCACGCGCCATCACGAATAACATCCGCGTTGATGCGTACATCCCCGAGTTAGCCGATGAAATAACTGACGTTAAGATAACAGCATTCATTACTGAAGCGGCGGCAGCAAACCCAGCTTGCTTGAAGACCAAGGCAAATGGTGAAACCGCAACGTGTTCAGTACTTGAACGTAACAAATCAGGGTTCTTAAAGTTAATAATTGCTGCAATAACAAAAATTGAAAGAATATAGAATAACAAAATCCGCCAGAACACTTGCTTAATCGCTGCAGGCACTGACTTTTCAGGTGTTTCTGATTCACCAGCAGTAATCCCAATCAATTCAGTTCCTTGGAATGAATATCCCGCAACCACGAAGACTGCTAGAATTGCTGGAATTCCACCAACGAAACCACCTTTATGGTCAGCCGTCAAGTTGGCCATTACGTCAATGTGGTTACCCATGATACCAAAGATTGTCAACAAACCAACGGCCAAGAAAATAATAACCGTGACAACTTTAATAATTGACATCCAAAATTCAGTTTCACCAAATGACTTAACTGACAAAGCATTAATTCCAAAGATTAACGCTAATGCAATTGCGGACCAAATCCACTGGGGACTGTTTGGCAGCCAATACTCCATGACGACCCCAACGGTAGCTGCATCAACAGCTAAAGTTATCGCCCAGTTAAACCAATAGTTCCAACCAACTGCAAATCCAAACGCGGGATCAACGAATTTAGTCGCATAGGCCGCAAATGAACCCGTTAATGGCATGTAGGTCGCCATTTCACCAAGCGAGGTCATCAAGAAGTACACCATGATACCAATTGCGATATACGCTGTAATCGCACCAAGTGGCCCTGCTTGTGAAATTGCGGAACCAGAAGCGACAAACAACCCTGTTCCGATACTACCACCTAAAGCGATCATTGAAATATGGCGCGTCTTCAGTTGACGCTTCATACCACCATTATTTTGTTCTACACCTGAATTTTCCGACATTAATTCTCTCTCCTTATAATTGCATTTTCGAAAGACCGTCAAATTAACTAAATAAAAACGGTCCCCTTGCCTAACTTGTGCGTTAGCCAAAAGGACCGATAAATTTATCTAGTCATTTCGTCGATAAGCACCCCGCAGCCGACATTTTTTGCTGCGACAGTCCGTCATTTCTTGAACAACGGCCCAGCAATCCAGTAAACGGTACTGAATTCCTTCGGCAACCTTCCCTTTCAACTAGCCTCAACGGATTCCGTCAATCCTTAGCTAACCTACTTTTGTTGGTCGCAACCTCTTTCTCTAATTAAATTTTTCAACTTTCTCATCCTATCACGTAACCACATTTTTTTCAACATGGCAATACACATTTATGCATCTATTCAATTCGCTAAAAGAACTGTTATATCAACCTTTTATAGTACCTGGCACCTTTGATACTTTATGTCTTTAACAAATCTCCCAAAACGACGTTGCTGTCAGTTTTATCGGCATACGTGAAGCTACCCACAAAAAAAGGCCCAAGATATAATTTACCGTCATATCTTAGACCTTTCAATAATTAATATTACTTCGACTTTATTAGTCGTTACAAAACTTACTTAGCGTAAACAATCCGGTTGATTGTTTCAGTGATGCAAGTTTGCAATGTAATGCGTTCACCTGGTGCGGTAAAGATTGTGCTTTCTTCATTCTTACGCGTGGTAACATCTAAGCAGCAATCATAAACATCCATGATTTTAGTAACGTGGTAAGTCCGTGTGTGACCTTGTGCGTCGGTTACTGTTACTGGGTCGCCTTTGCGTAGTGACATAACTGGAGTGAATACCCCAGGATTGTGTCCGATAAAGTGACTTGTTTGGTTGTCAGTCGTTGAACCATCACCATACCAAACGCCAACTTCATGAGCAGGAGCGGCTTTGGCACCATGATCTAGTTCCCAAGGAATTGTGTGGCCGGCCACAGTAATTGTACATTTAGTTCTTTTCTTAGCGGCTTTTGCCTTATGTTTTTTAGTTATTTTTTTTGCATGCTTTTTGGCCTTGGCCTTAGTCACGTGTTTCTTAGCTTTTGTGACATGCTTTTTAGCCTTGTTTGCAAGCTTTTTGGCTTTGTGCTGTGCTTTAGCTTTTTTACCGCCAGTCACAGGTAAGCCGGGATTGGTTGTTTTAGCTGTGACTTGTTTTTCAGCAGCCGTAACTATGTTTGTATTTTGTGCGCTCGTTTGGTGTACTCCAAAGTTTAGTAAGAACCCGAAGCTCGCCAATAAACCAATAGTAATTAGGGGAATGATCAATATACGTTTCTTCATTTTGCTGTCCTTCTTAGTAACTGAAATTTTTTTCTAATAGATTGCTTAAGCAACGTAATAAAATATAGCACCATCTTAAAAAAAAATGTTGTTCTGTGAACTTTCTGTGAAGAATTTGCACTTTTTCATAGAAAACTAATCGCTAGAGCCCTAAATGTCCGCACTAAATCACAAAAAACCGATACCTAGTTAATGACTAAATATCGGGACTATACGTGTTTTTTCTTGATAGGAATACCACAAAAATCTGAAACAAATAAATCAAAAGCGAAAATAGTTAAGCATACAATTGCATTTTTTAATTTGAGTCATTACTTATTCTCCATCAAGTACTTTAGTAATATGTGTAACTGTATATTTGGGCAATATATAATTAAAGCCTCGTGTATTTTCAAAAATAAAAACTCCGAAAAACTTAGTTCCAACTTTTACAGTATAATAATCTCCCCAACGATAGGTTTGCCCATCAATCATAAGTGGCCCGCCTTGTAGATCTGACAAATCACCTACATGGTTTTTTTTTACCAATTCATTTCGTAATTCCGCCATAATAGCAGTGCTCTGAACATGCTTCATTTCATTTTTCTTTACAATGTGTTCAATTTGGTAGGGAGCAACGACTGTAATCCCAAATATTCGATACCAACCTAAAAAAAGGACAACGGCGACGCCTAACACACTAAAAACAATTTTTTTCTTTTCAAAGATTATGCGCATTTCTACTCTCTTTTCGTGGGAATGAAAAATAGTATTGAACTCATTACCAATAAGAATATACCGGTAAAGGTTATATAGCTTGGAGTTACCATTGGTCAAAACCAGTCTGTGGTAATGAAAGTAACGCGATAACGCTTGACATAGAAACTCGCACCGTTTAGTAATACGGAACTAAATTTAATATTATCCGTTACCCCGCATACTTAAACAAAAACCGCCAGCAATACGGCGCTCAACTGAGTATCGTACTTACTGGCGGTTTATTTGACAATATTTTTTCTAGCGTGGGATTGTCGTTTCTATACTTTTCAATCATCCAATTACTGAAATTCTATTGTCAGTGGTTTTCCCATGCTACTGCGGCCTGTGGTCGATAATTATTTTTCGATAGTTTGAGAATTATTACCAACCAAGTAATTTACTGGTACGCAGTGGCCAAGTCTAGTGTTTCAAACTCGCTAACTGCGCTTCAATAGCGTGGATAAATTCATCGTAGTTGGTAATACTTTCGTTCCAATTAACCACCGGCAAATCTTTCACATCATCTGGTAAACCTAATGTTGCCCGGAGGATGTCCATAAACGTAATCTGTTCAAAGTATGCCAACCATTGTCGATCGGCCGCAGCAAAGATATCCGTCAATTGTTTTGTTCCACTTTGTGCCACATCAGTGATGTCGCCAAAAACTTGTTCGACTAAGCCGGTATTAGGGAACGTACTAATTTCCCCTTCACTAGCTTCGATGATATCACGTAAGGTAATATCTTCGGCGCGCCGATCCAAAGAGAACCCACCCTTGTTGCCACTAACAGCTTCAATAATCCCACCCACGACCAACTTCCGCATAATCTTACGTAAGTATGTTTGTGAGCCGCCCAAGCGAGCGTGGATCACTTCTGCTGAGATAGCATAGCGCTGATCTTGGGTACTAAGTAAAGCCACAATTACAGCAGCTTGTTCAAAACTTTTATTTAATTGCACTTTTCCACCCCTCCAATGTCAAATGATAATAAATTTCTTCTTGATTGGGTGCGACCCAATCCGTCGCCGCATGTTGAATCACGCGATCTTCTTTGAATCCATTGTGAACTAGCAATTTACGTGATGCGACATTGTCCGTCAAAACACTTGCCAACAATTTTTGAAGCTGCCAAACCGTAAATGCAGTTTCAATGACCACTGGTAAAATGGTACTCATGATGCGTTGCCCCCAAAATTGAGGCAAGATAATATAACCAACTTCATATTCACCATCAATTGGTTGCGCATCGCTTGTATAATTTGGTGCCAACAGAACTGTTCCAACAGCTGTCTCATCATTTGAACTAACAACCCATGTTTGTTGATCACGCAAAGCCCCATTAAACATGAATTGACCTTCAAATTCATCATTAGCACTCCGAAAACCGGCTAATTTGGCTAATGCTTGATTGCTCACTAGTTCATAATAAAAAACAAAATCACTTGGTAACAGTGGCCGTAAAGTCAACTCGGTTAAGTGGATTGTCTCGGTAATTTTCATTTCATTCTCACTTCTATTTGTTAATCAGCTTGGTACCATGTTAATGTCCACTTTCCAGTTCAGTTCACTGCACTAACCTACTACTAACTAAATCTATACAGCCATTGTAGACCAAGCAATGATTACTTTGCAATTATCAATATGATAAATTGAAGGTATTATTTCGGATATTCTATCAATTCGGGCCTGTTCAACACCTTAATGATAAAAGATAAATATCCTTATTATGACTAATAGCATTTTAATTTATCTTTAGTTTTTGTTAAATGCTGAGCTTACCGGCAAAAAGTCAAGAAACGGTAACATTCCAAGTGATATAATGATAGGACTTATGTTTTTTAAAATTAGCTATTAATAAATTTCAATAAAGGACGTGCCTAACCATGCTTGAACAAACATTCATCATGCTAGTAGTTGGTGTCGTTGCTGGGTTTGGTGGCGCAATTTTGGGCCTTGGTGGCGGAATCATCGTCACACCAGTGTTAACGCTAGCTTTTGGCCTTGATATAAAATACGCAATTGGGGCTAGTATCATTGCCGTAATCGCAACTAGTTCCGGTGCCACAATCGCCTTCTTAAAAGATGACGTCTTAAATCTCCGAGTCGCAATGTTTCTTGAAATCTTTACGACCATTGGGGCATTGACCGGGGCAATTCTTTCCGGCTTCTTTAACTCAACCTTTCTCTTCTTCCTATTCGGTTTACTACTATTATTTCAATCATGGAATATGTACCGTAAACTAAAAGGTTCTGAAAAGCCATTAATCAAAGCTCAACCAGATCCGACTGCTGAAAAGCTTAAATTAAATAGTAGTTTCTACGATGTAGCTTCAAAACAACAAGTTGATTATCAAGTTGAAAAAATACCAGGCGGTTCATTGATTATGTTTGGTGCTGGTTTAGCATCCGGCTTACTCGGAATTGGTTCTGGGGCTTTCAAAGTGATGGCAATGGATAGCATGATGAAGATGCCCTTAAAGCCTTCTAGCGCCACTAGTAACTTGATGATGGGGGTTACCGCTGCGGCAAGTGCGACGGTTTACTTCTTCAACGGTTCAATCAATCCCATGATTGCCGTGCCAATTGCTTTAGGTATCTTAGGTGGCTCAACGGTTGGTTCACGTGTCATGCAACATTTACACGCCCGGACCTTACGCATGATTTTTGTACCGGTTCTCTTCTTAATCGCCATCCAAATGATTTTGAAAGGTTTCGGGGTTAATGTCTAATGTCAAATAACGTTGAACAAACAAAACAAGAAATGGACCAAATCGAATTACTAATTGGTAAAATCCTCCGCGTCGGGGTTGCCGTCGCAGGTACCGTAATGTTCGTGGGCTTAGTCGCCTTTTTCATTACTGGTACTAGTGGTTACAGTGGGCAAAATTGGCCAACAAGTTTCCATGCTATCTTTGCTGGACTTGCTAGTTTCAAACCATTTGCCGTGATGATGTTAGGCTTGTTCCTACTAATTTTAACGCCGGTTTTGCGGGTGGTTGTTTCAATTTTTGCCTTTGCTAAAGAAAATGATAAACTATATGTCTGGATTACAATTGGTGTTTTAGCCATTTTGGTAATCGCAATGATTATTGGTCATCAATAATATAAAACTTACGGAGAAAATACATGGATGCTCAAGAAGAACAACAGTTAAGTCGCGCTGCCAAACACACTGAGAAAAAATCTCACAAATTGCGCAACGTGATTTTAATTATCGTCGCTTTACTCGTCGCTGGTGGGGTCGGCTTCGGTATCTACACCTATGCCCATACGAAGAGCGCGATTGATCACGCGTTTAAGCCTATTACTACTAAAGGCTTCAAACCTGCCCGTAATGTGGCTTCAGTCTTAAAAGAAGGCAAACCAGTATCAGTGTTGTTGCTTGGTACCGACACCGGTTCACTTAACCGTGCCTACACTGGTCGGACTGATTCAATTATGATTGCTAGTATCAATCCTAAAACAAAAACAACGACTTTGATGAGTATTCCACGTGACTCAATGGTTTCCATTCCTAAGTCACAAGGAACCGCCTTCCAATTCCCACAAAAAATTAACGCCGCCTACGAATTCCCAGATGACGGTAAGGGGCACCCCGAAACAACGATTTCAACATTGCAAGATTTCTTAAATGTCCCAATTGATTTCTACGCTTTGATTAACATGGGTGGTATGAAAACCATGATTGATAAAGTTGGTGGTATTCGTGTGAAATCACCTTTGACTTTCACTTACAAGCCATCAAACACCCGTCCACCAGTATATAAATTCTACAAGGGTACTACGAAGTACGAATATGCCAAAGATGGCATCAACTTCGTCACTAAACGTACCATGGACGGGAAGGCAGCCTTAGCCTTCTCACGGATGCGTTATACCGACCCTCAAGGTGACTACGGTCGTCAAAAGCGTCAACGTTTAGTTCTGACCGCTTTGGCTAAGGAGTCTGGTAAGCTATCTTCATTGCTGACACCTGGTTTCTTTGACACAATGTCTGACAATATCCAAACTAACCTTTCATTTGATGATTTAGTAACAATGGCTTCCAACTATAAAGTCGCCGCTGATCACATCAAATCTGACCACATGCAAGGTTACGGCTACAACTACAACGGTACTGCTTTTGAAATAATGCCAACTTCAGAAAAGCAACGGGTTACCAATAAATTACGTTCAACACTTGGTTTATCGGCTGCCAAAACTGGCTCACGTTTCGCCTCACCAGTTACTAACGGTGTTTACATTTCAGATAATGAAGCCCAATTAACCGCTGATACTGATGCTGGCCGAACTGGCTCAAGCACTACTGCTAGTTCAAGTAGTGCATATAGTTCATCAACTGCACAACCATAAAACTAATTTTCAACATTAAAAAATCCCGCTCACAAATCCAATTTGGACTTGCGAGCGGGACTTTTTGTTATGCAATTTATTAACGAGGCATTGCAGCGATTGAATCAATCATGAACTTGTTGAAAGCCGCCGTATCGATATCGTAGCTAACTGCGACGTTAGTTTTGCCGTCGTGGTAAGCGCCCCGAACATCGGCAATCGTTGTTCCGTTAGCAGGACCTTCAGTAACAACATCAACCCACAAATCCTTTGTTTGGATTGCTTCAGGGTGCAATAAGTAGAAGATAGTGTTTACATCGTGCATTGGTACGCCTTCAGCACCACCATCACCGTAGTGAGTAATCAATGCGTGGAGCATCTTACCTGATTCGTTCAAACCCTTGATAGTTTCGATTGATTCAGTGCTCAGCAACGCCTTCAAAGTAATATCAAGACCAATCATGACAACTGGCACGCCAGACTTGTAGACCATTTCAGCTGCATGTGGATCAGTGAAGACGTTAAATTCGGCTCCACTCGTCATGTTACCACCCTTCAAGGCACCACCCATAGCAACAATGCGGTCAATCTTAGCAACTGCATCAGGGTGTTCGCGAAGTAACAAGGCGATATTAGTGTACGCACCCAATGGAACCAACGTAATTGGTTCTGCTGATGCCATCAATACATCGTACATTGCTTCAACTGCGGTCTTGTTAATCGCTTCACCGTATCCTTCTGGGAAGTCGTAACCTGGCATACCTGATTCACCGTGAATCCGTGCAGCATCTTCAAATGGCTTAATCAATGGTGAATTAGCACCAGCGGCAACTGGTACATCTGAATTAAAGAACCGGGTTAACTTCAACGCATTGATTGTCGTTTTATCCACCGCAACGTTACCAGCAACTGTTGTAATTAATTGGACGTCAAGTTCTGGGCGAGTTAAGGCAATTGAAATTGCAGCTGCGTCATCAATACCAGGATCGGTATCAATAATGATTTTAATTTTATCTGACATGATTTTCCTCGATTTTCTATTTTTAATGGCAAAAAGGGACGCGAGACTCATCGTCCGCGTCCCTTTTTAGTAGACTAATTTTACGTCTTAGCGAGTGACAGTCGCTATCATATGCGATTGTAAACTTACATTAAGACTTTGCGTAAGATTGAAAATCTTACCAGCTAAACATACCAACCAAACCGGCTGACATAAGTGATACCAAGATACCTGAAGCAAGCATCAAGAGAACACTCTTAGAAATTGCATCATTGTTTTCCTTATCAACAATACCCTTGAAGGCACCGATAATCATACCAGTAGTTGAGAAGTTAGCGAATGAAGTCAAGAAGACAGTTAACACGGCAACGAAGTGCTTAGTGTATAAACCACCACCGGCGAAGTTATCCTTAACCGCAGCAGCAATATCCTTAGAAACTTCACCCATAACAACGAATTCATTAGTAACCAACTTAGTACCCATGAAACGAGCCAATTTGAAGGCGTCTTCGGGGTTGAAACCAAGTAAGTAAGCAAATGGGAACATGATAACTCCCAAGATGTTTTCCAATGAAAGGTTAGGGTTAATCAAACCAAGCAACTTGTCGATCATGTAAGCCAAGGCAACGAAAGCGATAACGTTGGCGATAATGATCAAGATCAAACGACCGGCACCCAAGATTGAGTCACCCAAGAATGAGAAGAATGGTTCCTTTTTGCCGTCAGCTTCAACGTCGCTGGCGTCAACGTCACCGGCACCACCAACAGAAACGATGATGTCTTCTTCAGCAGGAACATCAACTGGGTTCAAGAGAGAAGTGATGATGATTGCGTTCAAGACGTTCAATGGAACGGCTGTAATAACGTAAACACCAGGCATCATCCCAATGTAGGCACCCAAGATAGAAGCAGTCACACAGCTCATTGACATCAAGGCAATCGTAACATTACGTTGTGCCTTCATTGACTTCAATTGACGTTGTGAAACAGCAAGTGCTTCAGTGTTACCCAAGAACATCATTTCAACAGCGAAGAATGATTCGAACTTAGGTTGACCAGTAATGAATGACAAACCTTTACCAACCCATTTGATGATGAATGGTAACACACCAATATAAGTCAAGATGTCAAACAATGGCACAATCATCAAAACAGGCAACAAGGCTGAAGTGATGAAGTTCATTGAATCGCCGGCCATTGCACCACCGATTTCAGGTCCCATTGATGCAGGCACCCAGTTAGGCAATGCAAATGCAATCCCCTTGTAAGATGCGTCAACTAACCATACGAAACCATCGGCAGCTGATTGAACAGCGTCACGACCGTAAGAGAATTGAGTGAAGAACCATGCCAAGACTACGTTAATAACCAAGACAGTAACTACTGAACGCCAGTGGATGCCCTTCTTGTTGTTAGATAACAAGAACGCAACACCCAAGAAGACGAAAATACCGATAATATTTATTGCTAAATACATATGCGTATCCTTTCCTGAATGCGAAGATTACTCTTCGAAGTTTTTTTAATAATTGCATTTCGATTTGCATCGAATGTTTTTTGTACATTGATTATCATACAGAAGAATGAAAAGGCTTGCAAGAGGTAACTCTTATCTTCAAACATTCGGAATTAAAGTTAACAAAGTCTTCACATTCCCTTCAATGTAAGCGTTTTCTTAGTAAATAACGAACCTTTTCACAAAGTGAGGCATTTCCGGTAAATCGTTTTACAAAAATACCGAATATTACCCTCGAAATTCTTTCTTAAATATCGTAAAAAAACTAGCAAGATGGATTACTTTCACCGGGAATTTTCATTGACTTCTCATTTTTCTCGTATACACTAATTAATAATAAGGAAATGAGGTATGTAATTATGAGTGAACAACTTGATACAGCAATTTTTGCGGGTGGATGTTTCTGGTGTATGGTGGCTCCCTTTGACAGTTTGCCAGGAATTGTTAAGATCCGTTCGGGTTATACTGGTGGGCACACCGTCGACCCAACGTACGAAGAAGTCTCAAGCCACACAACTGGCCACACAGAAGCCGTTAAAATTTGGTTTGACCCTTCTCTTTACAGCTACGAACAATTAGTTGCAACTTACTGGCAGGTCACTGACCCCACTGATGCTGGCGGACAGTTCCAAGACCGCGGCGATAACTACCGCCCTGTTATTTTCGTTAATAGTGCCGAACAACGGGCTATTGCCGAAAAGTCAAAAACCGAGCTACAAGCTACACCAATTTTTGCCCAACCAATTGTCACGACAATTGAAGACGCGCAACCATTTTATGAAGCCGAAGAATATCACCAAGACTTCTATAAGAAGAACAAATCACGCTACGAAGCAGAACACGCTCCCCGCGCTGAATTTGAAAAAGCCCACTGGGATAAATAATTTGCCAAAAAACTCGCAACGATTAGATGTTAATCTAATTATTGCGAGTTTTTTTGCCGTTCATTGTCCGCAATTAAGTTTCACGAATAATTGCATTTATGCCCTGGTTGTCGCATAATGTGGAACGAAAAAGCCTGCACTACGAAAGCTACAAGCTTAGCTGGATTAATTTAGATAGGAATTCACTGTGAAAAGATATTGGAAATTATTTTTAGTCTTTGTATTTGCCGCTGTATTTACAGTTAATAGGTTTTGGTTTTTTGGTCATTTTCTGTATGCTGGTAAACTCGGGACTTTTTGGACAAGTACGCTTGGAAGCTTTATTTTGATGCTGATTTTCACCGGGTTAGCAACATGGACGACACCAACTAGTAAAAAAATGCTGTCCTAGCGCGGAATTGTCGTTTAGGTACTTTTCAATCATCGAATTACTGAGGTTCTATTGAGTCTCCATTGTTTTTTTCCATGTCACTGTGGTCTATGGTTGGTAACTGTCTTTCACTAGTTTGAGCACCATTCCTAACTAACGAAGTGCCGGTAAATTACTTGGCGGGCGTAGCCTTTACACCGCGACTGGGGTGATATGTGTGCAACACATGTCGCCGCTGAGGATGAGATGAGGAGTCTTGGGGATTTATCCCCTAGAGTCCCAGCTTATTCGAACCGACCAAGACCGCACTTTGGCTTGGAAGGCTGCTTCCAGCGTGGTGCGCCAAGTAATTTGCCGGCACGTAGTGGCTAATTTTATTCAATCCCGCATCAGACGAAATAGATCAAAAAATGCCCGTCAGCACCTAGTAAACTAAGCATCAACGAACATCTAATTGGTTATTTAATTTCACTAATTGTTGTGGGGGCCTTAACTGTGCTAGCAAAGCTCAAGATTTTTTCAGCATTTAACTTGCTAATCATCGCTTCGATAGTCGCGTCAATTAATGCTAATGCGCTATCGTCGTTTTGTGGGACAGTTGGCACCTCGCCAATATTTTTGAGGCGTTTCATAATTTCGCCCGTAAAATAATCATACGCTTGCTTGGGATACATCCCCATTGTAATTTGATTCATGCCCGCCCGAATGACATCTAATGAAAAGACTGACTTCAGCATCGTGAGTAAAATAATATCTGCCACTTGCATGATTGAGTATTTCTTTTTGTTTGGGGCAAGGACAACTTTCTTCTTCACATAGTTATTAACCATTGTGGCGGTCACGGTCCCCAATTCCAAAGGAGCTAAGGCGTCATTTACAAATTCCAGCACTTGATCCATGTACAGATCAAACTTTGGCAAGTCATCCCATGCTGGTAACGTAACCATTGTCATTGCCGTTTGCCACTCTTGATAATTTTGATATTCTGCCATCGCCATTTCCACCTTTGTTATTTCTCGCGTTTACACCGTTGTTATTCTCCTTATAGTATACGCTACATCATCTAGTTATGTAACCTAGTTCACCTATCCTCGTGTCGATACTTCCACTCCACCACATTCTAAGCTATACTAACTTTACTATATTAAAGAAGCAGGTAAATTATTATGTTATTTGACCCTACTAAAAAGCGGGTTGTCGGCGACGATGTTAAAGCGCTCCTCCCCGCTGAAGTAATTAATCAATTATGGTTACGAGTTAATCAAATGCGCAAAGACAACGTGCTGGTTGATGCAACTGTCGCAATCGCATTTTCTGATGACGTGGATCCGGACAACGTGTTCATCATGGTCATCCAACAACAAGGAAACATTGCCCTACCATATGATATTCCCTACACCGGTGAAAAAGACTTCCTTGGTAAAGGCACTATCGTCATTGTCAGTGACAAACCCAAAGCACTCAAGATGACAATTTCCGAATTGAATAAATAACAAAAAAGTTTTCCACCGCATTGCGTAACTAATACGTTATCCACCGGTGGAAAACTTTTTTTGCATCAAGCGCTGTATTATGCTCTTTTTTCTACATAACTTGGTTTTAGCGTTGACTCTTTTTTGCTGTTGGTGCTGGTGCAATCCCCCGTGCTCCTTTTCTACAACACAAAAAAACGAGCTAGTTATTAACCAGCTCGCTTATTATTTATTTTAATAACTCTGCCAAAACTTGTTCCAAATGAATCCCGTGACTTGCTTTGAGCATTACGGTATCAGTTGGTTCCAAGATTGCTTGTAAATCGGTTACCAATGATGCTTTATCATTTGCCGCATATTGGTGGATTTGGTCGGTTGTGAACTTCGCTTGCAACGCGGCTGCTAACGCGGTAACGTCTTCACCAACTAAGTACACACCGGCGACTTCTGCTGGTTCAATATAGTCTGCTAATTGCGCGTGTAAATCACGACTGTCTTCACCAAGCTCCAGCATATCGCCAAGCACAACGTAGCGTTTACCATCAACGCGCGTATTCGCAAAAGTCTTCAAAACTTCCTTGGCAGCGGTTGGATTTGAATTATACACATCACTCAAAATCCGCGCGCCGTTGCGCATTTGAATCCATTGCGTCCGGTTTGAAGTTAACACAACGTTACGCAACGCAATCTGGAGGTTTTCGGCTGAAATCCCTAGTTCAATCCCAATTGAGATTGCCGCTAATGCATTGGCAACGTTGTAATCACCTAACAATGGAATCGTAAAGGTGATATTTGGCCATTTGTTAGTTTGGAAGCTCGTTGAATAATCATCCGCTTGAATATCAATGGCGTAAAGTTCATTGCTGGCGTCCAAACCAAATGTACGTTGTTCTTGCTTAACATTTTGGGCACGTTCAACTAACAATGGTTCATCGCCGTTGTAAACGAATAACCCTTCTGGATTCAAACCGTTAACGATTTCCATTTTGGCGTCAGCAATCCGTGCGCGCGTTTTGAAAAATTCAATGTGTGCTTCACCAATCATGGTGATTACCGCAATATCTGGTTTCACGAGGTTGCTCAAGAAATCGAGTTGCCCAGAACGATCCATCCCTAATTCAACAACTAAAAGTTCCGTACTTTGTTCCATCCGCAAGATGGTGATTGGTGTCCCGATTTCATTGTTAAAGTTTTCTGGCGTCTTAATCATGTTATATTGAGTACTACCAATAGCCGCAATCAAGTCTTTTGTCGTCGTTTTACCATTTGAACCAGTGACCGCAACGACCTTCGGATTGAGTTTTGCCAAATAAGCGCGGGCTAAATCTTGCAAGCCAATCAAAGTATCGTTAACCAAGAGCACAGGGAAATCATTTGGAACGCTAGCAATGTGGTCTTTACCCCACAAAGTTGCTACGGCACCATTTGCTTGGGCATCAGCAATAAAGTTATGACCATCGTTATCCGCAATCAAAGGGATAAACAAGGCGCCGGGTTTCAAGTCCCGACTGTCAAAAGCCACTGATGTAATTTCAATATCAGCATATTCTGTAATATCATTTGTTGCATGCACTGCATGAGCAACATCTGTAAGTTTAATTTTCATTAGATAAAAACCGTCCTATTCCACGCTGTTTCTATATTCTGTCCTTCAATCGTTGTACTTTGGTACACGATTAGCTAGTATTAATAATATCAAATATTCGAGGTAAAACCTATGCAAAACATTCTATTTGTTTGTCTTGGTAATATTGCGCGCTCAACAATGGCTGAAGCAATGTTCCGGCAAATGGTTAAAGACGCTAATTTACAAGATAAAATTACCGTTGATTCGGCTGGAACGTCAAACTGGGAAGTGGGTAATCCTCCACATCCCGGTACCCAAGGCGAACTATTCAAACACAATATTCCCTTCGACGGCATTAAAGCACGGCAAATCAAACCGAAAGATTTTGACTGGGCGGATTACATCATCACGATGGATACCCAAAACATCGATGACTTGATGCGTAAAGCACCCAACAAAGCCGCCCAACAAAAAATCCATATGGCGTATGATATCTTACCAGGTTATGAAGGTAAGGAAATTCCTGATCCTTGGTACTCACACCGTTTTGATATAACTTTTGAGCAGCTCAGCGAAACACTACCAGCTTGGCTCACGAAGATTGAAAAAGAACTCGACTGATGCAGTCTGGTTCTTTTTTATTTTATATCAATCCGAACTGCTTTAATCCTTCGACGATACCGCCTTCCAGATTACTACTTGTTACATACTCGGCTTCAGCTTTAACTTCTGCTAAACCGTTGCCCATTACAATTGCATGGTCTGCTTGCCGTAACACGGGCAAATCATTCACGCCATCACCAAACGCATACGTGGGTGCACCTGCTAAACCAAGCTCGTTAATGAATTCCGTCATCCCAGTGGCTTTGTCAGCTTCGATAGTCACCGTGTCTAGCGCAAACGGCGAGTTCCGATAAAAGTGTAATTGGTCGCCGAATACGGCCTCATATTCCACCTGTAAATCTAATTCCGCAACAGCTGGAGTAAATGTCATAATCATTGAGATTGGCATATGCTTGTAGGCCTCGGGATTATACGCAACATCTGTCTCATGATATTGTTTTTCCGTCCACTCATCAACGGCGGTCAACATTGTGTTATCATCGTCACACAACGCTAACGGATTATTGTGCGCCGCAGCAAAACGACTCAACGCCTTAATCACTGGCGTTGGAATGGCATGCTGGATTATTCGTTGATTATCATGCATAATTGATGCACCATTTTCACTAATAATATCCGTAATCCCGGTTACCTGCCGCGCTTCACTAATATCCGCTAAATTCCGCCCCGTGTTAATGACTGGCAAAATATTATTGGCACGTAATTGCTGGATTGCTTGCACATTTTCCGGGCTAACACTACGGTGGTTCGCACTATACAACGTCCCATCTAAATCAAAAAAGACAATCGCTTTGTACATAGATATCACCTCTCAATTTTTTCATAGCTCTAACATAACAGAAAAATTTGAATATGTTGTGAAATGCTGGCACGTCAACAAGCCCGATTCCCCCTTCTTAATAAGGTAGAAATCAGGCTTATTACTTATTTCAAAACTTTAAACGACTTTGTAAATCCCTTAATCGCTTCTTTGGGCGCATCTTTGTACTTGTAAACCTTATTGAACTTACCACGCACCATCAATCGTTTATCACCGGTGTCATCACATGTAATCAGTGTAATAATCTGCTTGCCTGGCACATCGTCAACCACCTTCACATCCGTTGCGGGAATGAATTTCCGTTGATACGTCGTATATTCATACACGTTCTTCAAGTCCGTTAGGTAAATTTTTTGACCGGGTCGGCTTTTCCAGTACAACGGTCCAAACAAAATATCCTTCGCAACTACGTGGTGTGAAGCTAAAGCGTAGTTCGCTTGCCCCATTTTTTGATTTGGCTTCAAGGTTCCGGCTGCTAAAGCTAATGTTTCGTTGTCCAAACCATTGGCAATCGGCAAATTCAACCCAATGCTTGGAATGTTAAGCAGGCCAATTGCGTTAATTGACTTATGTTCCAAGCGTGCCTTGGCGACCGTTTGGAAATCAAGTGCGTTAACTTTGTCAAAATCATAATTAGCTTGCTTGTTTTTGTTCTCTGCTAACATTTTAGCGGAAACGGTTGGCTGATATGAATGAATCATCATCCGCGATAATTGCCGGTTAAAAATCAGTACCAAAGCCACCAGTACTAGGATGATTGCCACAACATTGACCAACACTTTCTGGAACCGTGTTGATTTTTTCTTAGTCATTGAAAATTCCTCAGTTTTTTCTAGCTACCTTATCGGTAAATGGTGGTAGACTATTCTAATGAATATTTTACCACAGCCGTCAAAATTGTGACGTATTACCAATTATTAATCCCAAAACATGCTAACGTTATCATCGTCATAATTTTCTAGTGCCATTATTTTATCAGCAAGGCACGATGTCGCAATACGGAAACTACATATTTATAGAAAGAAAATAAAATGCTTAAAAATAAAGAGCCTTGGCAACAAAATTTAATCGTTCTCTGGTTTGGTACCTTCATGGCTGGGATGGCTTTCTCGGAAATCATGCCTTTCCTGTCCCTCTACGTGGATACGCTTGGTCACTTCAGCAAGAGTCAACTAACTTTCCTTAGTGGGATAACATTTTCCGCAACTTTTGTCGTTACCGCCATCGTTTCACCGCTTTGGGGTAAGTTAGCCGATCGCAAAGGGCGGAAGTTAATGCTATTACGGGCGTCATTGGGGATGGCAATCGTTCTAGGCGCGATGGGGCTAGTTAGCAATGTCTGGCAGCTAATTGCGCTCCGGCTCTTACAAGGGGTCTTCTCAGGCTATATTAGTAATGCCAACGCGTTGATTGCGTCCGAAACACCTAAAACACAAGCGGGGAAAGCAATGGGGACAATTGTCACTGGCTCAACGGCTGGTGGTTTACTTGGGCCCCTCCTTGGTGGTACGTTAGCGGGGATTTTCAGTTACCGCATGACCTTCTTCATCACCGCCGGCATCTTGTTCTTGGTTTTCTTCTTGAGTTGGTTCTTCGTTAAGGAAACGTTCAAACCATCCGCCGCCCAAATGGCACACGCCCAAACATCCAAACAAGTTTGGGGACAAATTAAATATCCCCACTTAATCTGGGGCTTATTCATTACCACGATGATTATCCAAGCTGGTAACAACTCAATTACCCCCATCCTCAGCCTGTACGTGCGTGAGCTACTAAATGGTCATGGGAGCGTCACGTTTATGGCCGGCATTGTGGCGGCCGTCCCCGGGGTGGCAACGATTATTGCCGCACCGCGCTTCGGTCGACTCGGCGATCGTATCGGGACTGACCGGATGATTACGTTTGGCTTCATCTTCGCAATTATCGTGTACATTGCCACCGCGTTTACGACCAACATTTGGCAGCTAATTGCCTTGCGTTTCCTTGTTGGGATTTCCGATGCAACCATGGTGCCTGCCGTCCAAACAATGCTGACGAAGTACACCCCTCGCTCGGCGACAAGTCGGATCTTTTCATATAATCAAAGTTTCCAAGCCATGGGGAATATCATGGGACCACAAATTGGTTCCGTCGTTTCCCACTTCTTCAACTATACCGGCGTCTTCGTATCAACTGCTGTATTAGTCGGTATGAACTTCACGTTATTCCGCTTTAATTCTAAGCCCGTCCGTAAAGAACGCGAGGCTCGCGAAGCAGCGGAGCACGCCGCTTAATTTAATGGCTAAATTTTTTCTAGTGTGGAATTTGGATATGTGTCTCAGATTGATTCCCACTACGAGGCTGGAACCAGTCTGGACACCGTGATGGAAGACAAGCATTTGAAGCCACAGTGCGGTCTTCAAATGTTTGCGAAGCTTGGTTCGCTAACGCGGTAACCATCTTCACAAATCCATAATCAGTAACGAAACCCGTTACTGATTATGCCATCACGGTGCGAGCTAAAGTCCAGCCTGTTTCCAGCCTCTTCGTTAGTTTGAGCAGGCGGTCTGACTAGTAATATGCCGTAATCCTTGTCGCTGCAAGTTTAGCGGTAATCAGTAATTCCACGCTTATCTAGCGGAGTGACTAAAAATCACTTTGTGGCCGGCAGGCTTTACACCGAAATGGGACGAACGTGACACCACGTGTCGGGTTTGTCGCTGAGGGTAGAGCCGAGCGGGCCTTATTTGTCCAGCGTAGCTACAAATGTGAGCAGTCTTTTGGCTTTAGCCATTAGACTGCCAGCTATCCCGAATTGCCCAAGACCGACCTTTGGCTTGGGCATGTGCTTCCATCTCGGTGCACAATGTGATTTTCAGGCACGCAGTGGCATCATACATCTCATCACATTTTATAAATTCCACGTCAGACGAAATATAGCCAATTTAATGTATTGAAAAAGGGATTGAAGTCAGCAAATGACTTCAATCCCTTTTTAGTATCTATATATTTAATTACTGCGAAAGCTTGGTGCAACTGGAAAGCGAGCTTTCCGTTACTTCTCGTCACCTTTAGTCGCGTTCGATGCGGGCGACGTATTCACCGGCTTCAACGGCACGACTTGCATCGATGTCAACCTTTGCTGAATCATCTAAGTTTGTGAAGATGACCATCATAACAGTTTGCTTACCGGCAGCCTTGATGGCATCAAGGTCAGCGTTGGCAACCACGTCACCAGCTTTAACTTGTTGCCCAGCTTCTACTGTAACATCGAAAGGCTTACCTTCAAGTTCAACTGTATTGATACCCATATGCAAGAGTACATCAGTACCATTAGCAGTCTTGATACCCATTGCGTGCTTAGTTGGGAAGACCATGGTTACTTCACCAGCAACTGGCGAAACAATCTTGCCATTAGTTGGTTCCACTGCATAGCCCTTACCAAGCATTTCAGCTGAGAAAACATCATCGTCAACTTCGGTAATGTTCATCAATTGGCCCTCGGCAACGGCGAAGTAATCTTCTTCCATTGCTTGCAAGCCAGGAATGACTTCATTATCTTCATCGGCAGTTACAGCTGACGCGAGTTCAGGTGAAATTTGACCGTTGTAAATCTTTTCAATATTGTCAGCCACGAATTGAACATCCGGACCGATAACAATGTGAATTTGGTGTTCGTCTAACACGTTAACCCCAGCAACACCCTTGATGTGCTTAAGAGCGTCAATGTCAACAACTGACGTATCAACTAATTTGTAACGTAGACGCGTCGTGCAATTGTACAAGTACGTCAAACGTTCCTTTGGCAATTCAAGATTACCACTACCCAAGACCGCCCAAATCTTCCGAGCAGTCCGTAAGTAGTGATCTTCAACGACACCAGTCGCATCTGTAACAGCACCATTGGCATCATCATCGTCATCAGTGACGTTATCTTCCTTTGGATCACGACCAGGCGTCATCAAGTTGAACTTCTTGATGGCAAACGTAAATGTTACATAGTATAAGAACGCCATAAAGACACCTAAAACTAGCAACATATATGGTTGATGAGCCATCTTCAAGTGATAATCAACGGCAAAGTCAACTAATCCCGCACTGAAGGCAAAACCATTTGTCCAGTGGAAGAAAGCCGCGATAAACATCGAAAGCCCAGTCAAGACAGCGTGCAAGACAAACAAAGGCCAAGCAACAAACATGAATGAGAATTCCAATGGTTCAGTCACCCCAGTAAAGAATGAGGCAAAGGCCGCTGCGAGCATTAATGAACCGACGCGCTTCTTTTGGGCTGGGCGGGCTTGACGGTAAATCGCAAAGGCACCAGCTGGTAAACCAAACATCATCACTGGGAAGAACCCAGCTTGATAGCGACCCGTGATTCCGAGAACCCCGTGACCAGTTAAGAAGTTTTGAATATCGTTAATATTAGCAACATTGAACCAGAAAACTGAGTTCAATGCGTGGTGTAACCCAGTTGGAATGAGCAAACGGTTGAAGAAACCGTATAAGCCTGCACCAATTGGTCCCATACCGACAACCATTTTACCAAAGGCAACTAAGGCGTCATAAATTGGTGGCCACACAATCATCAATGCTAATGAAACTACTAACATAACAATCGCTGACATAATTGGTACTAAACGCTTACCAGAGAAGAAAGAAATTGCTTGGGGCAACTTAACTTCACTAAAGCGATTAAACATCGCAGCAGCTACTAACCCAGCAATAATCCCGATTAACACGTTACCTGAAATCGCCGTAAACGCTGGATTAACTTTGTCGACTTTAATCCCTGACAACAATGCCATGTTAGCTGGCGAGAGCACATTCAGTGGCACGATGTAAGCAACGAACCCAGCTAAAGCAGCCGCCCCGTCCTTACTCTTAGCCATCCCAAGTGCTAGACCAATTGCAAATAAATATGGCAAAGCATTCAAAATAGCTAAACCACCAGCAATCATAAATTGTGCGATAAAGCCAACGTGGAACGTAACCAACCAGTTCCCGATACCAACCAAAATTGATGCCGCTGGCAATACAGCCACTGGCAACATCAACGAACGACCCATTCGTTGGAAGTAGTCTTTCATAATCTCTAAATCCCCTTATTCATCTTTTATACCAATGTTTAATATATTACCCTAATATTCAATGATTGCAACACTTTTATTGACCTATACCAATCACCAGTGAAATAACTCATTGAACTACGGCGCCAACGTTTAGCTCCAGATAGTTTTTTGCACGAACAAACGCTACATATCACTACAAGTTTGGCGATAATTCATTCCGGATTAGTAAAATCTTTTACCCACTATTACCACCGCCGCCATTTTTTTACATTCCATCCGCACTCGTTCGAGACACATTTTAAAATTAAGTTCATTTAGAAGAACTAATGTGACGTTTTCGCCAACCGACAAATAACGCAGTCACTATTTTTGAATAATGCACGCACAGAATTTTCTTATTCACTCGGTAAACTTAATATTGCGTTTATTACGATAACAGACAAGGAGTTCACCTAAATGAAGAAGGAAACGGAACAACATTATAAAATGTACAAAAGCGGGAAACAATGGGTCTACGCTGGTCTCGCCACGATTACCTTAGTTAGTGGTATGGGTGCAACCCCCGTTGTGCTAGCCGATTCAATTGTTGCCACTCAAACTGAAGCTACTGCTAAGGATGCTGAAGATGATAAAAAAACCGACGCTGATGAGCCAGTCGTTGCTGTACCAGATGCATTACCAACTGTCGACTTAACGCCAGCGCCTGTTCAAGCTGAAGCAAAGCCTACCGCAGAAGCAACCCCTGTAACACCTGAAAAAACAGTAACGAATGCTCCTGAGATTGATGCTACTAATAAAAAATCAAAAGACACAAATAAATCTGGTACGCCTAAAAATGACGTCGACACTGAAAAAAACGTATCTAAGTCTAAAGATACGCGTGCTGGTTATCAACTTACAGCCGCCGACTTTCGAGTTTCTGGCACGACAATCACCGGTTTTGCCGATTCCTTCTTAAACAATTCAGACAAATTTAATAATTGGGACGGAAATTTAATTTTCCCTGAAGGCTTAACCAATATTACTGACTTTAGTTATCTAGCATTCGGCCAAGATGGTGGTCGGCCAAATAACGGCTACAACAAAATCATCACCGTTGATTTTTCTAATTTAACCGGGTTAACCGCTATCGGTGCACCTAACTCTGGTAATTACGGTTCTGTATTCCTTGATTGTCCAAATCTAACAACTGTTAAATTAGCGAATTTACCATCATTAACCACCGTCGGACGATACGCTTTTGCATACTGCCCTAACTTAACCACCGTTGAATTTACCAACTTACCAGTATTGAATGATATTGCCCTATACGCATTCGTCAATGGTTTCTCACTTAACAACATTACGTTCAACAACGTACCTAATTTAACAACGATTGGGGAAAGTTCATTTGATAACTGTTGGGCATTAACATCAATTAATTTAAATGTTTTGCCTAGTTTGACAACCATTGGTGCAAATGCTTTTGCGAATAACTCATTAGCATCGCTTACCCTTCAAGGCTTGCAGAATTTAACAACTATTGCGCCACAAGCTTTTTCTAACGGTAACATGACAACGCTTAGCTTAATTGACTTACCTGCCTTAACAACTATTGGTTCCGGGGCTTTCAATGATAACTATTACGACCCCACATATACATTCGCTGAAAACGTACCAGCCCCTAAAAACAATATTTTCAACCAGCTCACAGTTGGCGGTCTCACTGCGCTCACGGCGAACGGAATTGATAAGGATGCCTTTTTACGTGTTTATAGTGGTGGTGTCATCGTGCCAAATGGTGGCGAAACCGACTTAGCGATGGCTAAAATATTTGTTTCTAAAATTAATAATGCCACGCAGAATTACTTCACGGATCGTACAAACGGTTACGTCGGCAAACCCGGTGGACCGGTTTGGTACATTCAAGCGGCCGTGCAATATAACTACGTTGACCGCCATGGTAAAGCAATCGCCAATCCGTATAACGATAACCGTCCTGGTGTCGTTCGTATCGGGGATGTCCTGAACAGTACCGATTCAAATATCCAGTACACCCAAGTTGGACCAGCATCTGTTAATGGTTATACGTTAGATCCAGATGCCACTACAAAAACTGGATTCGACGCTGACACGAACGTGATTAACCATCTCGATGCCAAACCAACAATCACTTATGTTTACGACAAGGACAACGCAGCCTCTGGTTCGGTCACTTATAAATATATCGACCAAGATGACAATGTTATCGAAGTTGATAGTAAAGGCAACCCAATCACGCCATTCACTGATACAGGATATGAAGGCGATGCTTATGATAAAAATGCCGCGGTTCCTGATATCGATGGCTATGGTAAGCCTGAATGGGTTTCCGGCGATGAAACTGGTTTAATTTCGGATGGCGACGTCACTATCGTTTACCGCTACCACGCAAAGGCCGCACCTTTCACGATTTACCGCGTTGATACTGATGATAATCCACTTGCTGACCCAGAAGTAGTTACGGATGCTTATGTCGATGACATCCTCGATTTAGGTCAGAAACAACGCACATTTAGCGGTTACACATTTATCGAACTTTACGGTAGTGCGCCCGTTATTTCAAAGGCGATGACGGATTTCACGTGGCAAAATGCCCATGATTTAATCGGTACCCAAATGACAATCAAAGCTAATGCTGGTCGCAACTACAAGTTCGTGTACGGCAAAGCTACGACACCAAATCCGGATACGGACACAAACACTAATACACCAAGTGGTACGACGCCAAGCAAGCCAAGCAGTACCACACCTGACAAAACACCTACAGCCACCACAAAGCCCAAGCCAGCAACACCTGACAAACTGCCAATCTCTGGTGGCGGGACTAGTGGAACAGGCACTGGTACTAGCAGTGGCAGTAACTCTGGTACAACTAGCGGTAACACCCACACCGGTACGACAACCACAACTAACGGAAACAATGTACAATCGGCAACAACTACCCCAGCTGGTACCTTGCCGAAGTCAGGTAGCATCGTTAACCGTTTACTACCCGCAATTGGCGCGGCAATTCTCGCTAGCTTAGTCGGACTGTTCGCCTTTGCTAAAAAACGTAAATCATAATAAGGAGCTCAACTGAATGAAGAAGGAAACGAAACAACACTATAAAATGTACAAAAGCGGCAAGCAATGGGTCTACGCTGGCCTTGCAACTATCACCCTAATCGGTGGTATGGGATCAACTCCCCTCGTCTTAGCTGATGAATTGGTTTCAGAAAAAACTGAAGCAACCTCTAAAAACGCCGACGCCGATGAGAAAGACGCTAAGGCTGACGATAAAGAAGCTGACGACACCGATAAAACAGATACTCCGGTTGTCGCAACCCCAGATCCATTGCCTGCAGTTGATTTAACTCCAGGTCCGGATGAAACTCCTGAAACTGCAGCTCCGGCTCCTGAAAAGAGCGCTGAAACTAGTAAAGTGAATTCTGAAAATTCAGATCCAAAAACTGAAAAAACGGATGCAAAAGCTGATAACAAAGATTCAAAAACCGATAATAAAGACGTTGCTGTTGTATCTGAAAAAAGCACAAAAAACAAGAACTCTCGTGCAGGTACAACCGCTTATTCATTCGGATTAGCTGATTTCACACTTGATGCTACTAGCACAATAATTAACGGATTAAGCACACAAGGAAAAAACAAAGTGACCGATACCAATTGGGATGGAAAATTAACTTTCTCAAGTGAATTATCAGGTATCACGACCTTTGCTTCTAATATGTTCGGTGGTTATAGTAACGCATATAACAATAATATCGTCTCCGTTGATTTTTCTGGGCTAACCGGCTTGATTACCATTCCAGCTTCAGCATTCTACTATTCTGAAAATTTAACAACAGTAACCATTTCTAATTTACAGAATTTAACTGCTATCGGAACAGCTACTGGTACCGGTGCCTTCTCAAGCTGCGGCTTATTGACCACTGTTAATTTGGTAAACTTACCCAATTTAACCGCTTTCCCCACTGATTTTTCATACACTAATTTAACCACGGTCAACGTTGACCGCTTACCTGGAGTAACCTCGATTCCAAGTGCCGCATTTCAAGCCTGTACTACACTTAAAAATATTAATATCAATGCATTAACCAATTTGCAATCAATTGGGGATAATGCCTTCAACGGTACCGCAATAACCGACGTTAATTTGAGCAACTTAACTCACTTAACCACTATCGGTATGCAAGCTTTTGCCAGTATTTCAGCTATGCAAACACTTTCTTTAGCTGATTTACCAGCATTAACTTCAATTGGTAGTTATGCATTCAATTTTGCCACTAATTTGAACAGTATAACTGTAGGTAATCTGAATTCCAGTTTAACAATTGGGGCATCTGCTTTTGGGTCTGCTAAAAAAGGTGGCGCTGTGGTGCCCGCTAATGGAGCTAGCGACTTAGCTTCAGCGATTACAATTAGAGATAATATCAATACAAATCCGAACTATAACATTCGCGCTAACGCTTGGTATATTCCAGCCCAAGTAACATATAATTTCATCGGACCAGATGGCCAGATTGCATCCCCTGTTACAAAAACTACCGGTGATGATGGTCTTCCAATTCGCGTGGGTGATGTTCGGAATGGTTCAGCAACTGCACCATATGTAAAATACACTGTTGCGAGTGCTGATTCACTTATCGGCTCACAAGCCAACTACACTAACCCAACCATCAAGGATGGTAGTGGTACTGGAACGATTAATGCACTTACTGCGGAAATCAATTACGAATATGACTGGGCGCAAGCGGCATCATTTTTAGTTAATTATGTAGATATTCACGGGAACCCAATTCCTGGGATTGAGCCACAGCTAATTAGCGGGACGGTTAATCAATTATTAGATATAGAACAGATACCATCCACTGATCCTCGGCTTGCAAACTACGACCAAAAAGCAATTCGGGTAAGCACTGACAACCGCGGTGTTTGGGCACCAATTGATGCAATCCCAGGGGATGGCTACACTTTAGGCGATAATGCGGGACACAATTATCAATTCGTATATGCCGAAAAGAGTACTGTAACTAAAATGTATATTGACGAAGCCGGTAACCACATTACACTTGCTGATGGGTTCGACCATACTACACTCACTGTCGATGATGGCGATACTTATGATTTTACTAATGATGATGTGCCCAATATTCCCGGTTATGGTGATGGTAAATTTGTCCAAATTGATGGTGGTTCACCTTTAGTTGGTGACGTTACTGAAGATGCAAAAATTGTGTACTATCAATACCAAACTGAAGCTAAGCCCGGCATGCTTTATCGGGTTGATACTGACGGTAATCCACTGGTGGATGCAAATAATAACACCATTGATCCCGAACAATTCGGTACTGGTACTGATGGCGATCATTACATCAGTGATAGCTTAACTTTAGCTGCGACGGTATTTGATGGGTACCGGTACAATAACGAAATCTGGTACACCGATGATGATCCAACTGATTCTAATGCAAATTGGCAACGTGATGAGACGGATGACCCATCTGATTTACCAACAACCCTTGGTGATAACAATGGGCGGAGCTACAAATTCGTTTATGCAGCAGCCACTTCTGTATCGCACAAGTATGTCGACCAATCTGGTAACGAAATCACCGTTGGCACCGATGGAACAGCCGTTGATCCATTCATAATTAATGGTTACGTCGGGGATTCTTATACTGCCCATGCCGCACCAACCATTGCTGGTTACGGTGATCCGACATTAAAATCTGGCGATGCTCAAGGTACGATGACTTCTGGCAATCAACAGGTCATTGTTTACGAATACCGGACAGACGCCGAACCAGTAACTATTTACCGTGTAGATACTGATGGTAATGATCTTGGTTCAGAAACTTTATCTGGGCACTACACTGATGAAGATTTAAGCTTAGTGCCTAAATCAATTGTCGGATATGACTTCACGAACCTCTTTGCTAGCGGTCTAACTGCGACTCGTGCCGTACCAGACCTCAACTGGCAAGCCGCGGATGCTTTAGCTAATACTAGCTTAAAATATGGTGATAATGCTGGTCGTAGTTACAAGTTTGTTTATACAAAAAAGGTAGCTACGTCAACTCCTGATAGCAATCAGCAAACGACTAAACCTAGCACAACAACACCAACGACTAAACCTGGCACAACAGCGCCAACGACTAAGCCTACAACCGGTCCTAAAACACCTAGTGCTTTACCTGTTTCGGGTGGTGGTACTAAAACACCTGGTACAACTGGTACAACTGGTACAACTGGTACAACTGGTACAACTGGTACAACTGGTACAACTGGTACCAACACTACGAATACTAATTACGTAAACAACCCAACTACAACTACGACACCAAGTGGTACATTACCAAAATCCGGTAGCATTGCTAACCGCTTGCTCCCAGCTATTGGAGCCACACTGCTCGCTAGTTTAATTGGATTACTCGCTTTCATTAAGCGTCGTAAATCGTAATTAAATATTACTATCAAAGAGAAGCGTGGCAATAAGCGTATTAAAACCTTGCATTAAGTGAGTTATATCCATCGTTTTAGCCTTTTGCCGCAGTTTAATAGGCCTGATTTCCACCTTATAACGGGTAGGAATCAGGCCTATTTTTTGCTAATTAGTTATTTTCTAACCACTTTTGCGTATTCCATTTTTCCTGCATATTTCACATAGCCTTTAACTTATTCTGTCACAATTTAATGATTTGTCTATTTAATCTACGTTATTCCACACATCCAAGAACACGTAAATCACAAATTCGATATTTTCTAATGTGCCTCACATAGTTCCTTCGTATTCAATCGGTACACTTAATATTGCAATTATTATAATAACGGACAAGGAGTTCAACTGAATGAAGAAAGAAACGAAACAACATTACAAAATGTACAAAAGTGGTAAACAATGGGTCTACGCTGGTCTTGCCACGGTAACTTTAATCAGTGGTATGGGCGCTACACCAATGGTTTTAGCAGATGAGTTAACCGCCGAAAAGACTGAAGCTGCGGCTAAAGACGCCAGTTCTGATGAAACGGATGCTAAGGTAAATGCCGATAAGGAAGAAGCCGGCGAAACAACTAGTGTGCTTAATGAAACACCTAAGCCACTACCCGATAGCAAATTAATCCTTGCTCCCGTTAAAACTGAAAAAGTCGAAAAAACGACGGCTGAATCAGAAGGTGATATTTCTAAAAAGGCCGAAACTGTAAAAACTAAAAACATCAAGCAGCTTCCAGTCAATGACGGTGTTACTCAAACGACCGTTAAAACTGAAAAAGCTAAAGATTCGCGCGCCGAATATGTACTTACAGCAGCCGATTTTGATGTTTCAATTGACGGAAAAACGATTAATGGATTCAAACAAACTTTCTTAGCAGGAACAAACTATGCAAATTGGAAAGGTGATTTAACGTTCCCGACTGGGTTAGAAAGCGTTACAAATATTGCTGTGGGTGCATTCGATGGTGATAATCCTGCCATCAATACCTCTTTAAATTCTGATGCAATAAACAAAATTAAAACTATTTCCGTTACTAATTTAACGGGATTAGTAACCATTAATGCAACTGCTTTTCAGCGTATCCCCAATTTGACAAGTGTTGCTCTCGCTAACTTACCAAATTTACAATTACTTGATACAACGGCTTTCGGTTACAACGATAAATTAACATCCGTCACTTTTAATAACTTACCTAGTCTTACTACCATTGGTTTATATGCATTTGTTAATGATAATACCAATGTACATGGTGGTATTCAAACCGTGACTTTTACTAATACCAACGCGTTAACTACCATTGGTGATCAGGCTTTTGACAACTGTTTTGCACTGAGCAGTATCAATTTGAATGATTTACCTGCATTGCAAACGATTGGTGTGGGTGCGTTTGCCAACTGTAAATCTATGACTGATATTAATTTGAATGGGTTGCAAAACTTAACAACTATTGGTGCATCGGCTTTCAGTGGTGGCGATACTTTAAAAACAGTTGAACTACTTAATCTACCAAAATTAACTACGATTGGTGCTTGGGCCTTCGATAATGCGCCATTGTTTAACAAACTTACAGTTGGTGGCCTTAATGCTACTGCACTTAGCGTTGACAACGATACCTTCGCTGGGCTCACTGGTGGTGGCCTTGTCGTACCGGCAAATGGTGAAACAGATTTAGCCGCCGCCAAAATGTTCGTGCCAAAAATTAACAGTGCTGCTAATAATAACTTCTACATTTATAACAATAGTGACACACCTGGTGGCAAGCGCGGTGTTTGGTACATCCAAGCCAAGGTAAAATACAATTTTGTCGATGATCACGGTACCACCATTCAAACATCGACAGAAGATGATACTGCCCGTATTGGTAATAAGTTAAATGGTGCTCTTTCAGCCTACCCTAACCAGAATAGTGTCTACACTGCAACTGGCGCACCAGCTATTACAGGGTACACTAATGTGCCCGCATCAACTTCACATGCTGGATTTGACGCCGTTACTGACATCATTAACCACCTCGATCCCGAACCTGCAATCACGTATGTCTACACGGAAGATGATGCTACAGGTTTCAACATTCAATGGGTCGATGCCAATGGTGCCCCACTGGATGATTTAACTGATTTTACTGGCAAATACTTTGACTCATTAAGTCTAAAGGATCAAAAGAAGGCCTTTAATGACTATACTTTTGTCAAGGTTCTTGGTAGTACTGCAGATGGCGGCTGGGAAGAAGTCGACATTAATACTGTTTTGACATATGGTGCCAATGACGGTCGCAATTATAAGTTCGAGTATGCTAAATCTGGTAGCGTAACTTACCATTATGTTGATGAAGACGGTAATCCAATTGCCGATGATAAGGTCATCAATGGTCCCGAGGGCGGTTCATACACGCCTGGTGCGCCCGGTTTTGATGGCTATGACAACCCAACCTTAGCACCTGGTAGCACTGACACCGGATTATTCACTGATGGTAATCAAGATGTTACCTACGTCTACCAAACTAAGGCGTCAATTATCATTTACCGTGTCGACACAGATGGTAACGAACTCGCGCCTGCGGAAACCGTTAGTGGTCATAACAAGGACATCCTTGATTTAGGTAAGGAAATGCAAACATTTGGCGGTTATGAATTCATCGAACTCTACCGTAGTGTAGTTGATGAGGCACCACGTGCAATGACCGATTTCACTTGGGAAAACGCCCACAATTCACTTGGTTTAAAGACAACCCTTAAAGACAACGGTGGTCATAATTACAAGTTCGTCTATGGCAAAAAAGCGGCGCCAGCAAACACTGGCACCACACCAACCACACCAGGGTTACCTGTCACTGGTGGCGACACTAAGCCAACTAAACCGAATAAACCTGATAAAAAACCCACTACACCTACAAAACCGGGCACCAAGACCCCTAATAAGTTGCCAGGTTCCGGTGGTAAAAGCGGTGGCGTTGGTACTAACACTGGTGGCACAACAACTACCACTAATGTAAGTCCAACAACGGCAACACCATCTAGCACGTTGCCAAAATCTGGTAGTATCGCTAACCGTTTGCTTCCAGCCATTGGTGCAACTCTGATTGCTAGTTTAATTGGTTTGTTCGCCTTCATTAAGCGTCACAAATCATAATTCGATTGCTAGTGATGGGAAACCCCACCACTTCACCTTATTTACAATCAAAAAGTTATTTATTCCAGCATGGAATTTCTCAGTTCTGTACTTTTTAAGTATCGACTTACTGAGGTTCTATTGTCAGTGTTTTTTCCATGCTACTAAGACCTGTAGTTGGTAACCGTTTTTTCTAGTTTGAAAATTATTACTAACTAACGGAGTGCCGGTAAATTACTTGGCGGGCGCAGCCTTTACACCGTGACTGGGGTGATATGTGTGTAACACATGTCGCCGCTGAGGATGAGATGAGGAGTCTAGGGAATTTATTCCCGTAGAGTTCCCAGCTTATCCGAATTGTTCAAGACCGCTCTTTGGCTTGAACATGTGCTTCCAGCGTGGTGCGCCAAGTAATTTACTGGCACGTAGTGGCCAATTTTACTCAATCCCACGTCAACCGGAATAGAGACTCAAAAAGCTGATTTGCATCTCTGCAAATCAGCTTTTTTTGGATTGTATTAATTATTTTTCTGGTACGCCACCGTCGAGTTTGCCAAGTTCATTAGCAACATTTGAGGCAGCAATTAATTCTTCCATTCCTAGTTCATGACCGGCATGGACGTCCACAGTTCGCAACGTCGCATCCGTCATCCGGAAATTATTCATCAATTGATCAAAATCTTCTTCCGTCACAATTGGATCGTGGAAGCCGTAGCTCATGATGAACCACTTGTCGCTCATTTGCACGGGGTGGTCAATCAATTCAATAGTCATTGGGTGTAAGAAAATACCACCTTGCCACGCTAAGTCTGGACGAGTTAAGAAAGCATGACTGGCGATGTTGGCGCCATTCGAGTAGCCAATCACAATTGCATCTTCGCGTGCACCATAATGTTTAAGCAACGCTTGGACTTGATCAACTAACCACGCGGTTTCTTCGTGGAGGCTTTCAAGATTAAATTCCCCCATGCCAAAACGTTCGAAGTATCGAGCATAACCACCTTCATCAACCCGACCACGAATTGAAAGGATAGGATTTTCATGACCAAAGAAGCGGCCAATTTCCATCAAGTCACGCTCATCACCACCAGTACCATGCAATAACACCAATGGTGGCAACAGCATATTTCCACGCACAAAAATGTGTTGCTCTGTCAAATTATCCATAATTAGAACCCTGAACCCTTTGTATCCTCACCAGTATTGAATGGTTCCAAGTTTGATTCGATTTGGGCGCGGAAGTTTTCCAAGAATGGTGGCAATTCCAAGTGAATACCGGCTTCATCGTATGTTTCGTCTTGTAAGAATCCAGGACCATTCGTCGCAATTTCAAACAAAATTCCTGGCGTTGGGTGGAAGTATTCTGACTTGAAGTAGAACCGATCCACAAAACCAGAATCTTGGAAGCCAAGCTTACGTAACTTGTTAATCCAGAACAGTAAAGCTTCTTGGTCATCAACTGAGAATGCCAAGTGGTGTGGGCCACCAAAACCTTGGACACCACGTGGAATATCATTGCGGAAACGGGTAATAACTTGACCACCATGGCCAGCATCGCCTTCTGCTTGGTATAACGTGTCATCACCTTCACGGGCGATTTCTTGTAAACCCATTACTTGCGTCAAAACGGTGTGCAAGTTGTACTTATTATCAATTGTTAACAACGCTGGTCCTAACCCGCGAATCGCAAATTCAGGCTCAACCGTTGAGTTACGCCATGGTTCACCTTCAACCCGACCGTTATCATTTTCATCGGAAATCAAAGCATACCGTTGCCCGTCAAAATCACGGAATTGGAGCAATTTTGAACCGAATTCTTCAATATAGTCGCCATCGTATTCAACGCCATTGGCATCAAAGCGGGTCTTCCAGTAATCAAAAGCCGCATCGTTAGGAATCCGGAAAGTTGTCCGGGTAATTTCGTCCGTTCCGTATTGTGCTTTTTGAATTCCAGGGAAGTCAAAGAAGGTAATATCAGTACCGGCTGAACCCATATCGTCCGTAAAGTACAAGTGATATGTATGAACATCATCTTGGTTAACGGTTTTCTTAATTAAGTGCAATCCTAAGATACCTGACATGAAGTCAAAAATCTTTGGTGAACTTGATGTAATCGTTGTTAAGTGGTGTAAGCCACGAATTGTGTTAGCCATTATCTTCTTACCCCGTTTTGATAGTATGTTTTATCTGTATCGTTGAGAATAATATAACACATTCGCTTACGTTTTGTAAGTATTTATGCACGTTAATCCAGTTCCTTACCAAAAAAGTAGCCCGCCTTCTCCTTATCACAAGGTAGAAAGCGGGCTACTTCTGAAAAATATCAATTACAAATCAAAATTATTATTTAGCTAATTCTTCCCAATCACGACCCCAGATGAATCCCATGGCCTTTTCACCAGTGTGAACACCGACAAGTGGTCCGATGATACTACGTTCAAATTTAACATTAGGCCATAGGTTTTGTCCTTCTTCGAGCCACTTTTCAGCAACTGCATCATTGTTAGCATCAACAATTGATACGCGGATTGGATAGTCAGCTGTCGCAACTACTTCGCCGAATTTCTTTTGGATGTTCAACCATGCCCGCTTCATTTGACGTTCCTTACCAATGGCGATAATTTTCTTGTTTTCAAATGTTAACATTGGCTTGATGTTCAATAATGAACCAATCAAAGCCGTACCGCCAGAGACACGACCGGTGCGTTGTAAGTGGCTGATATCATCAACAACAAACAATACTTTCGTCGTTACACGGAGCTTTTCCAAAGTCGCCCAAATCTCGTCGATGTCCTTACCTTGTTGAACTAAGGCTGCTGCCAAGCGAACTTGGTTCCCAGCACCAGAACATGCAATTTCTGAATCCCACACGCGCACGTCTAAGCCTTCAACTGAAGGAGCGTAACCGCGCATTGAGTCAACGAAACCAGAAATCCCACTTGAAAGACCAACTACAATCGCAGTATCGTAGCCTTCTTCAATCAATTGATCAAACACTACTTGGATTTGGCCGATTGAAACTTGTGAAGTCGTTGGTTGCACACTTGAAGCTGCCATTTCGGCATAAAAATCGGCATTAGTTGCCCAATCTTCATTTTCGTACTTAACCGTGTCGCCGAATAAAACCGGGTCATTTACAACACGAATGTCGTATTTTGCTTGATCTTCTTTGGTCAGATACGCTGAACTATCTGAAATAACTGCAATCTTTGTCATTTTATATACGCCCTTTACTAATATTAATACTGCCAATTATACCTGATTACCAAGCCATATGCCTAGTGCACTAGCCAATAAACCGATAATTATACTTAAACCAACGTAAATTAGTTCTCGTAAACGTCTTTTTTCACCTAATTGAACTGCTTCATTCATGAATGTTGAAAATGTTGTATACCCACCCAAGATACCGGTACCAAGGATAGTATACACGCCCTTAGTTGGCGCTAAACTAAATAATAGCCCCAGCAAAAACGCCCCCGTGATGTTAATAAAAAATGTTGCTACCGGAAATTCAGTTTTAAACAGTTTATTACCCAGTTGCGTCACCCAAAATCGGATTAACGCCCCAATGCTCGCACCTAAACCCGCAAATAATATACTCATGCGTGCATACCTACTCTCATCCCCAAACGTGCAAACATCAGGCCACCCATGACACTAATTATCAAATACGTTAAAGCAAAACTCAGGTGACCAACCGTCACAAGGTGATTAAAATCTAACATAAAAGTTGAAAAGGTCGTAAACGCACCAATCACTCCTGTAGTCAGTCCTGTCGCAACAGCCGTTGGCATCGCCCATTTTTTCGCAATCATAAAGTTAAGGTAGCCCAAGAAAAAGGCGCCAATCAAATTGATGATTAACGTTGCTACGGGAAACTGTTGGACACTAATGATTAATTCAATTGCTTCACGGAGTGCCCCACCAATAAAGCCGCCGATGAGAACTGCCAAACTTTTTTGTAGCATTATGATCTCTTTTCTTCCATATCTTGCATAAACATCATATCTTCTATTATACAAAAAATAAGTGTTTTTTAAACCATTCCTGTTTATTAATTCGATTTTGCTGTATAAATGAATTCCACATTAAATCTAAAATATCCTTAATCGCTTATGAAAACAGGTGGCATACAAACACTCTATCTAGCTAACGAAGTGAAATTTTTGAGTTGGCGTTTACCGCACACCGTGGGGTTAATAATTTTAACGGAGTTTAAATTATTAGTTTTGTCGAGATTGGCTAACTCCGCAAAATAAGTGAGACTCATAGAACTCGTCGATGATATACACTTCGCACATACCAATCGCCATGCATGAGGCTCCGACTATCAAATGATTAAAAACCCCGTTAAGTCAGACGATTACCCTGTAAAACTTGCCATGTAATCACGAAAACCCACCGTATCAATTATTATATTGAATACCAAGTTATTTTGATTTCACAAACCAACGGAGTGCCTAAGGAATTCGCTTGGTGGGCGGAGCCTTTACACTGTAATGGGCAGTGATTTATCACTGCGCTCAAGGGAAATGAGGAGAGTTAGCGCTTTAGCGGTTACTACTCTCCCAGTTCACGCCGACTTTCTAAGACTACAGGCTTAGAAAGCTTGGCTGCCATTTCAGTGCACCAAGCGAATTCCGTGGCACGTAGTGGCCTCCCTCAACCAACTAGACTAACTTTTCAAAATAAAATGTTTGACACACCCGAATTATATTTGCTATAGTATTGGCAACGTAAAGACATGAACAAACACAGGAGTATTATCAAATGAAGAATTCAATCAATCAATTGAATATTTGGTGGCGTCGGTAATTCAGGTTGCATTTAACAGATGTAACTTGATCATTCAGATCATTTTGCATCTGTGCCGACAAACTTTTGTGTATTTGAAAGTCTGCATGGATAGCTTAAACAACTATCATGTAGGCTTTTTCTATTTCGCGAGTGGATAAAGCTGACTGATAGTTGGCTTTGTCCACTTTTTTTATATAAATTTATTGAAATTATTGAAGGAGCAATTTTATGAAACGACTAATATCTGTAATTGTATTAATCTTTGCTTTACTCGGAGCTGCCCTAGTCATGGACACCCAAAAGCAAAAGGTTGCGAAGATTCCAACGGTCGGGGTTTTACAATTTATGACGCACCCCGCCCTTGATGCTATTAATAAGGGGATCGACGACTCGCTGAAAGCCCACGGCTACATCAATGGTAAGAACATCCACATTGATTTCCAAAACGCGCAAGGTGATCAAAGTAACTTAAAGACCATGGCAACTAAGTTTGATAACGAAAATGCTGATATTTCAGTCGGGATTGCCACCCCGGCTGCCCAAGCATTAGTGAACACGATGCCTGATAAGAAAGTTGTTTTCTCAGCCTCAACTAATCCCCTCGGTGCCCAACTCGTAACGAACTTGAAGCACCCTGGTGGCAATGTCACTGGTGTTTCTGATCAAGCTCCTCTCGCCGACCAACTTAAATTAATCCAACAAATCATGCCTAACATGAAAACTTTAGGGGTTATCTACACTTCATCTGATGATTCCGCTACAACTGAAGGTAAAAAAATGATTACTTTGGCTAAGGCGGCTGGTTTGAAAGTTAAGGTCTACACGATTGCGCAAACCAACGACTTGGCGCAAGTTTCGCAAACAATGGTTAACAACCACAACGTGGATGCCGTCTTCGTGCCAACTGACAACACTATCGCTAGTGCGTTACCTGTCTTGATTCAAAATGCGAACGCCGCCAAGGTTCCCGTATTCCCAACAGTTAACACCATGGTTGAACAAGGTGGAGTCGCTGCTGAATCAATCAACCAATACCAAATCGGTCGCACAACTGGTAACATGATTGTCAAAATTTTGAAGGGGCAAAAGCCTGGCAACACCCCGGTCGAATTTATGCGTCACGGTGACTTGGTCATCAATCAAAAACAAGCTAAATTGCTCGGAATTAAAATTCCTCAATCACTCATCGAAGCTGCAAGCAAAGTCAAAGGAGGACTTATCAAATGAATTTAATCGTATCTGCAGTTGGGCAAGGCCTCCTCTGGGCTGTCCTTGGTCTCGGCTTATTCTTAACTTTCCGGATTTTAAACTTCGCGGACATGTCTGTTGAAGGTACGTTCCCACTTGGCGCAGCGACTGCGGTTGCATTACTCCACAGTGGCGTAAATCCTTACTTAGCAATGTTGGCAGCGTTTGGTGCTGGTGCCGTAGCTGGTCTTGTAACCGGCTTGCTCTACACCAAGGGTAATATTCCGATTTTATTAGCCGGGATTTTGACGATGACTGCCACTTTCTCAATCAATTTGCGTATCATGAACGGTTCAAACCTTTCATTACTTAACAAGCACACGATTTTAAACAGCCACTTCATGAACAGTTTGCCACCATACTTCAACGGGGTTTTAGTTGGGTTAATTATTATTACCATCATCACCCTGTTGACGATGTACTTCTTACAAACCGAATACGGGCAAGCCTTCATCGCCACTGGTGACAACCCCGATATGGCGCGTTCATTTGGGATTAACACTGATGGCATGACAATTATGGGCTTGATGCTTTCAAACGGCTTGATTGCCTTTGGTGGTGCTTTAATCGCCCAAAACAACGGGTATGCCGATGTTAACATGGGTATCGGTATCATCGTTATCGCCTTAGCTTCAATCATTATTGGTGAAGTTGCGTTCGGTGAATTGACGATGAATCAACGTTTAATCGCGATTGTGGTTGGCTCAATTTTGTACCGCTTCGTCCTCTTAATCGTAATGCAACTCGGCTTTGCCGCGAATGACTTGAACTTGTTGTCAGCCGTTGTCCTCGCCCTTGCATTATTAACTCCAAAATTCCGTAAAATTTTCGGCTTTACCAAAGTAATGAAAGGCTCGGTGAAAACTCATGACTAAAACGATGCTTGAAATTAAAAATTTAGCAACTTACGTCCAAAAAGGGACACCGGACCAAACACAAATCCTTAAGGGCATTAATTTAACCATTGATGATGGTGACTTTATCACGGTTCTTGGTTCTAATGGGGCCGGTAAATCAACGTTATTCAATGTCATTGCTGGTAATTTAGCAGCCGATGAGGGCCAAGTGTTGGTCGGTGACACTGATATCACCCACTATAGCGAAACTAAGCGCACCAAGTATATGAGTCGGGTCTTCCAAGATCCTAAGCTTGGCACCGCGCCACGGATGACCGTTGCTGAAAACTTATTACTAGCCGAAAAACGCGGTCAACACCGGACATTGAAGTCTCGCAATTTGAACCAACATATGGAAAAATACCGAGCTTTGACGGCAACAATGGGTAACGGCCTCGATAGCCGTTTGAACACCCCTGCTGGCGAACTATCTGGGGGCCAACGCCAAGCTTTGAGTTTCTTGATGGCAACACTCCGCCGCCCTGATTTACTCTTGTTAGATGAACACACAGCCGCTTTAGATCCTAAGACAAGTGAACAATTGATGCACGTGACCAATCAACGCATTAGCGAAGATAAGTTAACCGCCCTCATGATTACTCACCACTTGGAAGACGCCTTAACTTACGGTAATCGCTTGATTGCACTCCACGACGGTCAAATCACGTTAGATGTCCGCGGTGCCGAAAAAGACAAGTTAACGAAAGCTGACCTGTTGCAATATTTCGAAGCTTACTAAACTTAATATCTAGCAAAAAAAAAGCTGCCAAAATCTCGAACAGATTTTGGCAGCTTTTTAATTTGTAGTTAAAATATGAAATTCAAATTTTGCCAAACATCCACAAAATCTGCTGAATCCATCACATCGACTTTCTCTACTTGGCGTTTTTGATAATCAAAGGTATGCATCTGGAGTGGATTCACATAGCCATCCACATGCTCACTATGCACCTTGACTAGTAAGCCTGACTGCAACATTGCGTTATTAGCTACATGGGTAATCGGACATACGGCAATCAGGCCGGTATATTCGTTGTATTTGTTATTACTAACTACCACTGCCGGACGCCTTTTTTGAATTTCTTTGCCGACTGATGGATCAAAATTCAGTATCACGATATCTTGCTTATGCGGAATATATTCATTCATTACGTTCCAAACCAACTTCACCAACCCCTTCAAATTCTTCGGTTTGTTTCAAATCTAGTGTTGCCATCAACTCAGCATCATTGAATGGATTGTTTTTAATTGGCGTATAGACAATTTTGCCATCTTCACCAGCATAGACCAAAAACTCCGTCACATTCGCTGGTAAAATACTCTGTGGCACAGTTAAAACTGATGAATTGCCTACTTTGCGAATTTTTACGCTTGTCATTGTCATTATTGTCGCCTCCGTTCGTATATACTTGAGCTTGTTATTGTCAATTATTCCCCCTCACTTAATAATATACGTAAAAAGTGGGCTGTATTTTTTATTTAACTGCACAAAAAATGCCGCTCAGGGAAGAGCGACATCCAAAAGGAGTATAGGGAGGGAATTCTAGGAATTTAGGGAATTCCTAGAAAACGCGAATTACTCGGGAAAGTAATTCTTATATATTAGGGATTGATATAAGTATCACATTTAGGTGTGAAAATATTGTGAATACTATGCGTTTAAAGTTTGATACTTTTTCAAGATTGCATAAATTCGCGCAAAATCCTTCGGTGTACCACGTAATTCGTAGTCCGCAATCACTTCTGAGCCAGTTGCTTGCGCATAACGGCGCGCCGTCAGAATATATTGTTCATTAAAATTTCGGTTACCTGAACCCACGACGCCCAAAACATGGCGTCCATTTTCGTTATATGTGATATATTCGCCCAGTGCGTTGGTCATTAACTCCTTCACACCGTTATCAACACCATTTCCACCATCAAGGTAAGTTGGCACAAAAACAAAGTAGTCTTGCGTTTCGTCTGCAAAATCAGTTAAGTCTGAGATTTCAACACTATCAATCAACGGATTTTCAGCATTCTCAGCATTTTGTTCCTTAGCATATTCAGTAATATGGTTAATAAAACTCCGGGTATTCCCTGAAATTGAATTAAATAAGATACGAATTGGTTGCATGTGAGATCCCCTTGTTCTTTTTTCATTTTAAAATCATGGCTTCATTATACAGTATAATTTCACAATTATGCGGTATCATTATAGTATTCAAAAAATGAAAGTTGAGGCAGACCGATGGAACAGCATTTAATCTTTATCGACATTGATGGTACCCTAATCCGTAACAACCATTCCGTAGCGCCAATTACCAAACAAGTTATTGAGGAGTTGCAAGCAGCTGGTCATATCGTCTATATTGCGACTGGTCGCATGCGTTTATTAGCCGAAGGTGTGCGTAATAAGGTTAATCAAGATGTGAAATTGATTAATTCAAACGGCGCGATGTATGATCTTGGTGATGACGTCAAAAAAATTCATCTTGGCCAACCCGCCATTGATAAAGTATTAGACATTGCCACGACTCATGACACACCAGTCCGATTTTTCTCCGATAGTAAGGTCGTCCACAATGTTGGTGATGGTAAAGAACTATCAATTATTAGTTTCTTCGCGCGTGAATTACCACCTAACTCGATTACCCATTTCAATGATCGTGCCGAAATCACTGCCATTTACCCAGAAATTATTAACGGTATTATTGCTGGCGGTCAACCAGGCGCCGTTGATAATGCTCGCGCAGCGTTAGAAGCATCCCCACTGCTCGATGTATCATCATCAGCACCCGGTAACATCGAACTCCTCCCTAAAGGCATTAGCAAAGCTTCAGCGGTTCAAGCCGTTCAAGCCTTCTACAGCATTGATGCCGCTCACACGCTAGTCTTTGGTAATGGTGAAAACGACATGCCAATGATGGAAGTCGCTGATATCAGCGTCGCCATGGCTAATTCACCTCAAGAAGTCATCGACCACGCTAAATTCGTAACTAATACGAACGAAGATGACGGCGTGGCTAAGTATTTGATTAAGTACTTTGATCTCAAGCACTAACTCGCATTCAAATATGCACTAAAAAAGCTGGGTAATTGCCCGGCTTTTTTGATTTGTAATTTTTAGTAGATTCAACTTAATTCGTTGAGGCCGATGTTTTAAAGAAGGAATTCTTTTGTAACTGCGACACATCAACGTTTTTATCTAACACATCAAGCCGCTGTAAATCTTCACCAACCGTGGTAAAAGCTTTTTGTGCCCCGGTATATGAAGGTTTGTAATGATAACCCATTTGCATATCCTTATTCATCTGTTTGTCGCCATCAACGTAGTGGTGACTTTCTTGAATATCCACAGCTTCCTCTGGGTGCTTAGCAATCCACGCCGAAGCTTTTTGTAATGCTTGTGTGTATTTGGCAGCAACGGATGGGTGATTTTTCGCTAAACCATCGGAAACGTAGGCCACACAGCAATACTCATCTTTGAACTTAGGATCAGTCGCTGATGAACTCAAGGTAACCAAGTTATACTTCGATTTATCAATTTCAGTATCAGGGTCACCCAAAGCAATCGCTGAAACTTGGCCTTTTTCCAAAACAATTGGCAATTCGGAACCGTCGTAAGCGGCAAATTGAACTTTCGCATGATCTGCTGAAACATCCACGCCGTAATCACCTAAATAACGTTTTGCATAAGTCGCAGCAGAACCAGCAATGTCACTGACACCAATTTTTTTACCAACCAAATCCTGCGCTGTTTTGATACCAGAATTTTTCTTTACCAAAATCTGCAGACAGCCACTGTGCAATCCAGTTGTTATTTTGACCTTTGCTCCATTAGCCAGCGGCTGAATTAAACTGCCTAGCAATGAATTAGAGGCGTCAATTTTACCGGCATTCACCCCTTCAAAATTCGTTGTGTCGGAACCTAGCTTGACGACCTTCACTTTCAAACCAGCATGTTTGAAGTAACCTTTTTCAACCGCAAGTTGTTGCGGTGCGCCACATAAATCGTTATTTTCTGCAATTTTCAAAACAAAATTCTTGTCAGAACTACTATCAACCGTCGTTTTGTGTCCACCAACCGTGATAAACACCCCAGCAATAAGTACCGCAACTATTGCGACAACACCTGTATAAATATATTTTCGTTTCATCCTTTTCCCCCAATTCCATTAATCACGTTCCCCTACCTGGTTATCAATTTATTTTACAGGTGAGATACTGTTCATATTGTCAAATTTCTATAAGTTCTGAAAATCTAACACACCTAACACATGCTCTTTCAGCTCAATAAATGCCCGTCCGTCGCGCTTACGTGGATACGTTAACGGGATTGGTACGACTTCTTTGACGTGTGCTGGACGTGGCGTCATTGCAAAGACCCGCTGCCCTAAAAAAACCGCTTCTTCAACATCATGCGTCACCAAAACCATCGTCGTTTGACGCTCCTGCCAAATTCGCAACACGTCACTTTGCAATTTCATTCGGGTGAAGGCATCCAACGCACCAAACGGTTCATCAAATAACAAAACTTCAGGGTCATTGACCAAGGCACGTGCAATCGCCGCTCGGTGTGCCATCCCCCCAGATAATTGATATGGGTATGCATTTTCAAATCCCTGCAACCCCACCAATTCTATGAGTTCGGTCACGTTTTTTTGATCCGTGGACGTTAACTTACCTTTGATATTTAACCCAAATTCAATGTTCTTTTTAACCGTTAACCACGGAAATAAATTTGGGTCTTGAAATACTAGCCCACGATCACGCCCGGGACCTTGAACTTGCTGTTCCCCAATATAAACACTGCCACTGGTTGGTTCCTCTAGCCCCGCAATCAAGCGGAGCCACGTCGTTTTACCACAACCAGATGGGCCGATTAAGCTCACAAATTCACCAGGTTGAATCTCCGCATCCACATGGTCTAGCGCAATTACATTTTCTCCCCCAACCTCGTGGCTAGGGAAAACTTTACGCAAATTTGTGACTTTAATTTTTTCTGTTCTTACTACCATTTGATTAAACCCTCCTGCCACTTCAAGAAATGATCCCGCACACGGAATAAAATCGTGATAATTAATGAAAACGCAATTGCCAAAACAATTAAACCGGCGTATACGTTAGCGTACCCCATGATTTCACGTTGCCAATTAATGTACCAACCTAGCCCGTATCTGACGCCCAACATTTCCGCAACCATCAAAGTGATGAACGAGGCACAGACCCCATTGAAGATACCGACAAAGATACTCGGTGCCGCTGCGGGAATTGCGACCTTAAAAACTTTCTGCAATGTTGAGGCCCCCATCGTATCGGCAACCTCGAGGTAATCGACGCGGACACTCGCAATGCCAGAATTTGTCAAAATCGTGACCGGAAACCACATTGATAGTGCTAGTAAAAATGCACTCGCTGCAAAACTCGTTGGAAATGCTGATAGCGCAATTGGAATCAATACCGTTGGCGGAATTGGGCCTAAAAATTTTACGATTGGATCAAGCCAGTAATTCCAATCAGTACTCCACCCAATCAAGATACCGGTGATTACTCCACAAATCCCACCGAGCACCCACCCAATCACCAACAACCACACGGAGTAACCTAAGCACTTAGCTAGCAGTACTGCATTGTTGACCATCGCACCAAATATTTTATCGGGATTTGGGAAAAATAGCGTATTGATTGCTCCTAGTTTAAGTGTCACAAGGTCATACAAGCCAAATGCCAAGAAAAACACCCCTATCCGTGGTGAATTGTACTGAAAAGCCGTGACGCGATGCAAAATTGTACTAATAATTGCAAAAACAGCCGTCACCACTAGGGCAATTATTAATAATTCATTGAAATATGGCTGCGGCTTTTCAAAATTCGTCACACGATTAGGTAACAGATTATGCATCAACCACACGAGCGTGATTAGCACTACGCTACTCCAAATTCGTATTTTATTTTTAACCATGGCTTTCCTCCTGAAAACTTGTCTCAATCTGCACTACGACGTACCACAACACCTGCTTTTGAACACAAAAAGCCCGCAATCTAAACTATGTTAGACTGCGGGACGAATTTTTTCGTGTTGCCACCCGTTTGCAATGCCCCATCACTAAGGTATTCTCAATCGGTACAGATGCCATTAAGCACCAATATCGTTGCGCGTTAACGGGCGTGACCGGCTACTATTTACAACTCGGAATATTGCTCACGGTAACATTAACTCCAAGACCATTTTTCAAAACATTGGATCATCAGCTTTCACCAACGCGCTAACTCTCTATCCAGATCCGTTGTGATGTACTTATCTCTTCATTGTTATTGGTTGTCTAGTACACTACCGCTCACTTGCTCAGTTGTCAACATCATTTTCTCATTCTTTTAATCCAATTGTCATTTATCATCGAAAGACTACGTGTTTTATATAAAAAAGGCATCCATCTATACGCATGAATGCCCATTATTTTAGTAATCACGCCATTCTTTCTGTAAAACATCGTACACTTTACGATACTTGGGTGTTTCATAGAATCGATGATACAATTCAACCAACGAGGCCGGGCTTTGCGGACCTATGTCGTGATTCATTAAGAACGTGTAGTGCCCGTTCTCATATTCATAATTAACTTGAACCAGCGCTGGCTGATTTTGTTGTTTCAAAATTGCCCAGCGATTGGGACCAATGCTTTCGGCGTAAAAGGTCGTATTTTGCTGCACTTTTTCATATTTTTTGAAACCTTCACCTGATACTTGCAAATAATACATGTAGGCCAATATGTGATTTTGGTCAGCGGTTAGTTTCTTTTCAATTACGTTCAGCTCAGCAGCTTGTTTTTGATCTTTAGTCTGCATGTTATCCGCATCTTTTTTAATTAAATCATCGTCGGCTTTCATTGCCATAGTTGCAATATCAGTATATCCACGCGGTGTCAGAACACTAGTTAACGTTACATTTTTACTCATAAATTCAGTTGTCAACGCATCCTTAACCACCTTAAAATGTTTAATCTCTTTGTAGCCCTCAGTTTTTGCTTGTGTCGCCTGTGTATATCCAAGAGCCGTGGCACTTTTAACAGTCCCCGCTTGATTAGCCGTAGTCATTAATCCCCTAATTGGGGCCAGCACAACTTTGGTATCTTTAAGTTGGTAATTTCCTTCTTCAATCGTGAATTGCGTACTACCATTTAGTTGCGTAGTTTTTATCTCCGCATGATATTTATCGCCTGTTAGGAATGAAATCTGCATATCAACCGCAGTATTTTTTATTTTTTTAGTCGCGGCAAAATTCTCCCCACTCATCGTCGTTGCTGCTGATTGGCTACTAGTATCCTTAATCGGAATATTATTATCATCCTTCGGCATTTGTGCACGCTCCGTAATATAAATGGGACGTAGCAAAATTCCTGCCATACTCAAGATGATAATTCCCCCAATAATTGTTGGCATCAACCACCGGTACGAACTGCGATGCGGTTGCTTAGCGTATTCCATTTGTAAATCGCGTTTTTCATTTACACTAATATCACGTTTTAAATTAAAGCCACATTTTGGACAAAATTCATCGGTTGGTCTAATTGGTGTGTCACAGATTGGGCATTTTGTTGCATATAATTCGCTCATTATCCTCACCCCCTTGTAACAATAATATCACTCACATCAATAATATGTTGCTGTGATATTGGGTCCCATTAAGCGTATCAGATAACAAAAAAGTTCCCACACATTGTGCAGAAACCAAAAGAATATCAAATTATTCAATATATTTAATAACTTCCGCCGTTACACCATCATGCACCACTTCACCATTGTTAATGATAATAATATGATCAGTCGACTGTAAAAATGTTTCGCCATAATCGTGTGTAATCATCAAATAGCCCAAATTTGTTCGATTTATATCCGCTTGTACCTGTAAAGCAGTCGATGGGTCAAGGCCTGAGGTAACTTCATCAAAAATTGTAAAATTGTATTTGCGATACAATATGCGCGCTAATTCTAACCTACGTAATTCACCACCGGATAACTTACTATTCGAATTATTTATCTGTGTTTCCAATTGATTCAATTTATCCGCTAATCCTGCCATCGCAACCGCATTAGTAAGCTCTTTTTGCTGAATTTCCTCACTAAACATTGTGATGTTTTCTGCGATTGATCCATCGAACACAATATTTTGTTGATTTACTATTCCAAAAAAACTGTAAACGTCTTGATTACTAATAGTTGATAATTCAACCCCATCCATTAAAATGGAACCATCGTAATCAACTTCTTTTAACAACAACTTAACAATTGTGGATTTTCCTGAACCGCTTTTACCAATTAACACATTGCGTTCCCGAGTTTTTAAAACAAAAGAGATATTATCTAAAATCTGCCTGTCTTCAATAGATACACTCACATTCTTGAACTCAATTGTGTCTATCTTAGTTAAGTGATTTTTTTGCGTGTAGCTATCCCCGCTAATATTCTCAAATAAATTACTTACTTCGTTGATGACACGCTTACCCGCATAAAAATTTGCCAATAATTCTGAAATATTTTGCAATGGCCACGCTACTAAATTTACTAATTGCGAAAACGCCACCAATTGGCCTAATGTGATTTCGTGTTTGATTACAAAATACGCACCACATATCCATGTTCCCAAATACAAAACATCAGATGCAAAACTATTTAGAGCATCAATGATATTAACTGCTTTTTGATTTCTTGTACGAGCATCTGCTAAACCTGTATTGGCATAATCATATTTTTTAATAAATCGATTAATTGATAGTAAATGCGTTATTGTCGAAAAGCCCCTAAAAACATCCATAAACTGTGTTGTATAACCATCAATTTTAACAAGCACATCATCCTGTAAACTTTCTAACTTCTTTTTTCCAATTATTGGAATAATAATCGCTGGTAAGCTTAATATAATGATTACTACTGCTATTTCAGGTTTCATAATAAACGTAGCAATAACTGCCATTATGAATGACACTGTATACCCGAATGCTTTCGGAAATATCAAGAAATAATTCGCTTCTAATAAATCAGCTTTCTGACTTACTATTGTTTGATACTGCTCTTGACTATATCTACCATAATCTTGAATTGTCATCGTTTTGAATCGCTGCATTACATACTTTCTAAACTGATAATTCATTCGAATACCAATTTTTGCTTGTAGGTATGAACGATAGCCAAAACTACCAGCAAATATTACGATATACCCTGCTACCAGAACAAGTGCTGTCCTATATGAAATTTGAACTTTTCCATCTGCCAAATTCATAATAAATTCCAAAATATATGAATATGAAATTAAAATCCCTGCATAAGCCGTTGCAACAAATCCATATAAAGCAACTAATTTCTTTTCCGTTCAATATAATTTAGTCATTTTCTCTTCCTCCTTATCTTGCATAATAGCCCACTCTTCCACTTTTCTTTCTCATGCGTCGTAATTGACGCAACGTACAATAAAAAAGCTTAGCCAAGTGTTTAAACACTTGGCTAAGCTTTTTTTGCAGGCTAGTTATATTCTATGCCTTTAATTTGAAATATTTAATTTATTAAGATACTTGTCTAACATCACCCGATAATCTGCAGCCTTCTCTTTGTTTCCAATTTCATCCATAACTGTAATCGTAAAATTAGCCAACCGTGTGCCTTCAACTATTTGACCTTTTTGAATAAAAAGCAATCCTTGAAAAAACTTAAGCTGCACATGTACACGATAGTAAACGCTGCTGTCAAAGTTGCTCTTTAGCATTGCAATATATTCAGCGGCAACCTCATAGTATTCCTCTTCAATACAACTAATAATAATGTTATTAATGATCATCGTAATGATGTCACGATACTCAGTCACAAAATAATTATTTGGTAACTTGTTAAACATCTCTTTACCCATTTGAATCTGATATTCAATAGGCAATGCACTGAGCGTATAATTAATCATTATTAATTCATAGTGATAAAACACCTCGGCGTTAAATAAATATTCTTGAATTTGCTTCTGCTCATATGGTTCTAGCAATTTACCTTCATTTTCACACCATAATGCTTTAGCGATTAAAGCCAAATGCTGATGCGTTATGTCATGCGTTTTTCCCCAAAGTTCGTTCTCTTCATTACTTTTTTCTATTAACTTCTGCGTATCATTTGCCATTGATAACTTGCGTAATGCATTAATTTGTAACGTGTAATATGAATCATCTGCATCAATGACATAGTTTAAAAATTCCGACGTTGTCATGTTCATATTTCGTAACACTGGCATTAATGTATCTAATGAGATTCCTGAGATTCCACGTTCAAACTTTGACAGAAACGAACTTGTTGTGGTATTTCCGGCTACAAAACGTAAGGATAGATTTTTGCTTTCCCTAATATTTTTAAATTTCTCCCCAATTGATTCCATTATTTTCCCCATCCCATAATTATTCTTGCGTCAATTATGACGCAAATCAACTATACGGCAACGCCTATTTTATATTGTATATTATTTAGTAGAAAAGGAATCAAAAAATTATGAAATATCTTGTATTTGTTTTAGTAACCCTTACCATCTTTACCATCTTATCTGCCCGTGATTTTGCTCCTACGGGTACAACTGCCGAACATTCAGCTAATCAAGTTAAAGCGAACTATTAACATTATTTCCACTTTGCAGAAGCACCAAACACCAGTTGCACCATTTCTGGGGGAAGAAATTGAAAAAAGGCGTAGCTGAATTCTCGCTACGCCTTTTATTTATCGCACTAATTTATTCCGCTGCTTCCGTTTCAAATCTAGCACTGCTACAAGCACAATCATTGCCACCATGAACAGGAACACAATCATGAATAGCACTGAATATGAGCCGGCATCAATCAAGACCCCAGCAATTAGGGGACCTGCGGCACGGCCAAGCGAAATCATCATTGCCACAAAGCCTTGCGCTTGCCCACGAACGGCATCATCGGTCAACGCATCCACCCAGGCGGGGATATTTGGCGTCGCAAGCATTTCCCCAAGTGTGAGGATAAACATAATTACGATGAACGCCCAGTAGTGATGCGCAAAGATCAACATCACAAAAGTTGCCCCAAATAGGAATGTTCCACCAAGTACATTGGTTTTATATGACCATTTGCGTGAAATCCAACCGATTGCCGTTTGCAGCAATACAATCGATAGCCCATTAATCGTCCATAGATTCGTGTACTGTTGCACCGACATCCCCAAGTTGGTCATATGCACCGCAATTGGCGCTTCCCACATGACATAGGCGAAATACATCGCAAAGACTAAACCGGCAATCGAGAGAATGAATGGCGATGGGCGAAATTTTTCACCTTTGGCGGCTAAACGGCGAATTTCCTTCGCTAAAGCAGGCACCTTAAAGTGGAAAATAACTACAATGACAAACAATGCATACATCACTGACGCCGCCATGAAAACATCGCGAACACCTTTGTTGTATAGTAATCCGACCAATAACGTTCCCAGCACCACGCCAAGATTCATGGTCACCGACATCCAATTAAAGACTCGTCGACTACTTTCCGTTTTAATCGCCGCGGCGAATGCATTCAACGCCGTCCCTGCCACACCATCACCAAAACCAATTACGGTTAATAGAATTGGATACATTGGCCAACCGTGGAAAAAAACCATCAAAATCGTACTAATTGTCGACAGAATCACACTGAACAACAGCGTTTTATACGGGCTCCAATGATCAAACAAACGACCGCCAACATAATTTCCCACCATCATCATGGCCGCCATAATCGTTAATACCAACCCCGCCATCACCATTGATTGATGCAAAACTTCTTTCGTGTATAACGTGGTAATTGGCCATAATAACGCTGCCCCAGTATTAAGAAAGAGCGATGCTAATAACACCCATTTTAATTTAACTTCTTTCAGCGCTTGTTGACTTCGCTGTTCACTATCACTGCTATCCATAAATCCCTCATTTTCATTTCACATCCGTGTGCTTAAACTACACGCGCTAATTGCTTTTTCATATCATACCAAATGTAGCGATATTAACAAGTAATCGTGTACGAAAACTTCATTCACAAAAACAACGCTGAAATACAAACCACCCGCGTTCACTGGGTTCAGCCCACCTAATATCCGCATCAGAATCGATACCATAACTGAGAATGCGGTTTAAGTTTACCCCGCTTGGTGAAAAATGATAAAATGAAAGCGTTACCTATTATATATAAAGAAAGCAGATGGTACCTATGGCAATTATAAAACCAGAATATATCCTCGCCGTTGACCAAGGCACGACCGCATCACGCGCTAAAATTTTCAATAAAAATGGGCGGCGAGTTACCGAAACTGAAACTGATATCCCCCAAATATTTCCACAATCGGGCTGGGTTGAAGAAAATCCGCACGATATTTGGCATAGTGTGCAATCTGTCATTGCTAGTGCCATGATTAACTCTGGTGTCCGCCCCGATGAAATCCAAGCTATCGGGATTGCCAATCAACGTGAAACCGCGATTGTCTGGGATAGAGCTACCGGCCAACCAATTTATAACGCCATCGTTTGGCAAAGTACGCAGTCAAGCGACATCATCGAAGCGCTCCGGACGGCTGGTCACGAAGACATGATTCAAGCCAAGACTGGTTTGCCATTAAGTACTGTATTCTCAGCTTCCAAAATCCGTTGGATCCTAAACCACGTGGAAGGTGCTCAAGCACGCGCTGAAGCCGGTGAGCTCCTCTTTGGGACTGTTGATACTTGGTTGACTTGGAAGCTCACAGGCGGCGCGGCATTCGTCACTGACTATACCAATGCCAGCCGAACGATGCTTTTTAACATTAATGACTTAGCTTGGGATGACGATTTATTAGCCCTCTTCAATATTCCGGCCGTGATGTTACCTGAAATCAAAACAAGTTCGGAAGTTTATGGTACAACTGAAGCTTACCAATTTTTTGGTGGACAAGTACCGATTGCCGGCTTAGCTGGTGACCAACAAGCCGCCATGATTGGCCAAATGGGCTTCGATGAAGGATTCACTAAAAATACTTACGGTGCCGGTTCATTTATTTTGATGAACACTGGTGATCACCCCGTTAAATCAACCCATAAATTAATCGCCACCGTTGCCTATGCCATGCAAGGCGAAATCAAATACGCCCTCGAAGGCTCAATCTTCGTGGCTGGTTCGGCGATCCAATGGCTGCATGATGGCTTACACATGATTAGCACTGAACCTGAAACCAAAGTTGCCGCTACTAATTCGACCAACGATGACGAAGTGTACTTTGTGCCCGCCTTCTCTGGCCTATCAGCTCCCTACTGGGATGCCGACGCCCGTGGCGCTGTCTTTGGGATTACGCGCGGTACCAACCGTGATGATTTCATCAAGGCCACCTTGCAATCAATTGCCTACCAAACGCGTGATGTTATCGAAACAATGCGGGCGGACACCGGTTATGACATTGCCATCATGAATGCGGATGGTAGTGCTTCCCGGAATGCCTACTTAATGCAATTCCAAGCTGACATCCTCGACGCCGAAATTCGTCGAGCTGCCGATGAAGAAACAACCGCCCTCGGAGCCGCATTCCTTGCCGGGCTCGCCGTTGGTTACTGGGATTCCATCGACCAAATTCGTGAAATGACCGTCGATGGTCGTGACTTCAACCCCGACATGGCACCCGAACGCCGTGAAACGCTATATCACGGCTGGCAACAGGCCGTTAAAGCGACCCAAGTGTTCAAACCTAAGCACCACTAATTGCTACTGGAAATTAAATAGGCACTACCAAGTATTTTGAGCTTGGTAGCGTCTATTTTATTGCGTTTATGTCATTTTCTGTTTAATACAAAATATACTTTGTATTTATGCCATTTTCCTTCTGGTACAAAATATATTTTGTATTAACGCCGTTTTCCTTCTGATACAAAATATATTTTGTATTAACGTCGTTATCAACGCTAAAACGAAAAATAGGATTCACCAAGTCATTGCTAACTTTAGTGAATCCTATTTTTAAATATTTACGGTTGGACGATATTATCCGGTGTTGCTGTGTTCGGTTTGTCTTTACGCACCACTTCAATCAAAATCTTGTGGGGCAAGTTGACCGCGGTTTGTCCAGGCTTGGAGATCCAGCTCGTTCGCACCGCAATTTGATTAGGGGTTTCATCGCGATAATCACGAATTCGATTCCCATCAACTTCGATTATGTTATATTTACCACCGCTCCATTTATAGTTAATGAAGTAATGCTTTTTGTTTTTAGTTAAATTAACTGTTTTGAGAAGCTTACCATCGCGCGTGATGTTGGCAACCAAGTCACTGTTAGCATTGTTTAATGCCGAATTGTGCTGTTGCACGCCAAAAATCACCAACGGTAGGAAAGAGAGCAAAATAAGACTAACAACGATGATGTAGTCAAACGGCTTAATCATGTAACGATATTTGCGAATCGTTTGAATTGCTTGCTTCACTTTGTTTTCTCCCTTTCTTTAAATAAGTATTTCAACAAAAAACAATTATAGCACGGCGGCCAAGTAATATTCATAGATATTTTAGTAAAAATGTAGTAACATGAAAAAGTTTGTTATTGCGTCACCAAACTGTCGATGCGTTGCTGTCATCTAATTATCTACATATTTCTTAGAAATCATTTTTACAGCCGCGTATTTGTCATAAAAAAACGACCTATCAAGCCGCTATTTATTTGCTAACCGTGAAAGGGAGTATTATGCAAAAAACAGTTAAACATAGTTTATTTTTAATCCCCGGAATTGTCTTACTTGGAGCCGTATTGCGGATTCCAATCACCACGATTCCACCAGTTTTGGATTCAATTGCCAAAGGCTTACACGTACCGGTCTCATCATTAGGGATTTTGACCACATTACCACTGTTAGCCTTCGCCATTTTCTCACCAGTTGCCCCTTGGGTCGCACGTAAATTGGGAAATGAAGGTGCCTTTGCCGCCGTCTTAGTTCTGATGATTGTCGGCTCAATCATCCGGATCATTTCAACCCCAATGATGTTTTTAGGGACATTGTTAGTCGGTATCGGAATTGCCTTTATGAACGTTTTGTTACCAACCCTCATTAGTGCTAATTTCCCCACCAAAGTCGGTTTGTACACATCAGTTTACGTCTTCACTATGGGACTGACAACAGCCGGAGCATCTGCTTTAGCTGTGCCAATCGTGAAGGCAACCAGTTGGCAAACATTAATCATCATTTTGACGATTGCCGTTGTGATTGCTTTAATCGTTTGGTTACCAAACTTGAAATACAACCAACGTGCCACCCGTAACAGTGCTAGCAAGGCACCAAAAGTACCATCTGCTTGGAAAAATAAAACAGCTTGGTTAATGTTAGTTTTTGCTGGTATCCAATCAGCAATCTTCTACACATCAATCGCTTGGTTACCAACGATTGCCACCGGCTTTGGTTTATCAGGTAGCATGGCTGGATTATTAGCCGGAATCAATGCATTAGTAACGTTGCCAGTTTCATTCTTAGTACCAAATTTCGTTACTGGCTGGAACAAAAAGAATCGTCAAATTTTCTTAATTGTTGCCTCAGCCTTTGCCGCAATTTCTTACATTATGATTTTCTTCGGTAACGCCTCATTTGGTTTCTGGTTAGTCTTGAACATCTTGAACGGTCTCGCAACCGGATCATTGTTCCCTTACTTGATGGCTTCATTGAGTAACAAGACTAAAAATCCATACGAAACTTCTGAACTTTCAGGAATGGTTAACTCTGGTGGTTACTTGATTGCCGCTATTGGACCTGCCTTGTTTGGGACTGCTTACTCAGCTTTCCACTCATGTCATAGAATCCACAAATCATCGTCCTCTTAATCGCAATTGTCATCATGGCAATTACCGGGATGATGGTCGAACGTAAAGAAAAAATCTTTGATTAGTTTCATATGAATAACCGCAATTAAAAAGTTTTCCACCATGGTGTGTAACCGCAAAGTTATACACTGGTGGAAAACTTTTTTTGTTTTATTTATCCACAAGTTCATCTTTATCCACAGTCTCGTCGTGTACTTGCCACTGCGTCGAATTTCGGCTCTATTTCGTCTGACGTGGGATTGAATAAAATTGGCCACTCCGTGCCAGTAAATTACTTGGCGCACCACGCTGGAAGCAGCCTCCCAAGCCAAAGTACGGTCTTGGTCGGTTCGGACAAGCTGGGACTCTAAGGAATAAATTCCTAAGACTCCTCATCTTATCCTCAGCGGAAATATGTGCTTCACACACATTCCCCCAGTCGCGGTGTAAAGTCTGCGACCGCCAAGTAATTTCCAGCCACTCCGTTAGTTCTAGGTTCTAACCTAATTGTTGTAGACATAGATTCAGTGATTAATGAAACAAAATGCTGAGATGTTTTTCGTACCGGTTCTCAAGCATACACGCAGACTGCTTCTGCTTGGTGCGCCAAGCCTTTTTCTGCAAATAATATCAACAAACTTATTAATCAGTTGCAGCTTATAATTCTCGCACAATCCTAAGCGGAATTTAGTAAAAACTAATTAACCATCTATACCAATGTAACTCATTTTCACAATACTCTAAACTTCATGAAAAATCTTTTCATAAATTAGGCAAAAATATCGCATGTAAGGGCTTTCTAGTATATAATAGTTGATATACGGAAATTGAAATTATTCCATAAACATTGCTTAAAGGAGATATTTATCGTGCCTAAAGAAATTACAACATTGGTTACATTTTTCGGTGCCACTGGTGACCTCGCCAAGCGTAAGTTATACCCATCTGTTTACAACCTCTACAAGAAAGGTTTCTTGGTAGAACATTTTGGAATCCTTGGGACTTCACGTGCGGAACTCTCAACCAAGCAATTCCAAGTTATGGTTCACGATTCAATTAAAGAATTCATGAACGAAGAAGCTCCACAAGACTTCCTCAAGCACTTTGATTACCAACGTGCAGATATCACAACGCCTGAAGATTACGCCCCACTTAAGGCCTTGATTGAAGAAATGGACGAAAAGTTCGCCTTGAAGGGTAACCGGATTTTCTATATGTCTGTTGCTCCTCGTTTCTTTGGTACGGTTGCTAAGCTTTTGAAGTCAGAAGGTCTCCTTTCAGAAAATGGTGAATTCAACCGTTTGATGATTGAAAAGCCTTTCGGTTCAGATTACGAAACAGCCGAAAAATTGAACAACGAATTATCACACGCCTTCAGCGAAGACCAAGTTTACCGAATTGACCACTACCTCGGTAAGGAAATGGTGCAAAATATCGCTGCATTGCGTTTCGGTAACCCAATGTTCACTAAGTCATGGAACCGTGACTCAATCGATAATATCCAAGTTACCCTTTCTGAAACTCTCGGGGTTGAAGACCGTGCCGGTTACTATGATACTGCCGGTGCTTTGCGTGATATGATTCAAAACCACACGATGCAAATCGTTGGTTGGTTAGCAATGGATGAACCAGCTACTTGGACTGACCGCGATATTCGGATTGCCAAGAACGCAGCGTTCAACTCATTGAAGATTTACACTCCTGATGAAGTTGCTGAAAACTTTGTCCGCGGTCAATACGGCCCTAACGCCATTGGCACTCAAGTCGGTTACTTGGATGAAAAAGACGTACCAGCTGATTCACAAAACAACACTTTTGTTGCTGGTAAGTTGCAATTCGATTCATACCGTTGGCAAGGTGTACCATTCTACATCCGGACTGGTAAGCGTTTAGCTGCTAAGACTACTCGTATCGACATTGTCTTCAAGAAAGACTATAACTTGTTCGATTCAAACCAACCATTGTCTAACGATGTGTTGACAATCATCATCGATCCAGAAGGTCGGATTGAATACAAGATTGCTGCCAAGGCAACAACTGCTGAATTCAAGACTCGTCCTATCACTTTGAAGTGGAAAGCTTCTGATGAAGATAAAGCCCAAACTCCAGAACCATACGAACGCATGATTCACGATACCATGGATGGTAACGGATCTAACTTCGCTGACTGGAATGGTGTGGCGGTTGCTTGGAAGTTCGTTGATGCCGTACAATCAGCATGGGATTCTGTACACCAAGACTTCCCTAACTATGTTTCAGGCACTATGGGACCTGCTGCGTCTGACGAATTATTGGAACGCGAAGACCGTGAATGGATTTACAAAGGCTAATTACTAATATTTAACCGCAAAAAAGACTTAACCAAGCGCAAATGCGTGCGGTTAAGTCTTTTTCAATATAATTATATATAAAGATAACGCCGTTACAGCAACGTTATCAGTCCGTCGTCCCTACTTGTCACTCGCGCATCAATAAGATTCCAATTCAAACCACCATCTACATAATAAAAAATAGAGAAAAATAAGACGTTAGACCATCTAATTTTGCCCCATTTCAAATATTAACTAATTAATCCAAACCAGCCGTCTTTCGTTGCATTCGGTTTGCTTCATCAGCTACATACTTCAGAACTGTATGAAATTCTTTACGTGTCGCTTGTTCAGAAAAATGAACATAGTTACGATCATATTTATCAACAATTGCTTGTGCTAATTCTTTATCAGTCATCCAACAACTCCTCCAATTCTTCTTTGGTGTATTTCTTTTGTAACACTGTTTCTACATCGTTAGCATCAGAAATTATTTCTGATATGCGATTTTGATAATCCTTAATAACAATATGCAAATCTACGCTATCGCCTAATTTAGCTTTAACTAATGCGATATTTTCTCGTGATTTGAAATATGCTTCTATAAACACATCTTTAGGAATGTATCGCCCCTCAGTTCGCTCGCGTTCCTTAGTAAATTGCCACGCAATGATTGGATCTTGGTAGACAAAGTAAATGGTTGGTTGAAAATTATGGTGAATCGCACGTTCAACATTTGTTAAAGCACGACTGAATGCAAACGTACCATCTAGAATGAATGATAACTTTCGTTCAATCACCTTAGTATACGAAAATTCAACTAACCAAGATGCACCACGTTGAAACTCATCTGAGTTATCACCTGTATAACCCGGAAATTCAGCGCGGAATTCGTCAGCATCAATCCTAATAATATTCACGTATAGTTCAGACAACGCAGTAGCTACTTCTGTCTTACCAGCACCAGGAGTGCCAGCCATAAACACAGCTGCATGATCATCTTGTGATTCGACATCACCAATCAATTTTTTAAGAACTCTCGGCGGTGTTCCTTGGCATATACCACTGATTCATCATCCATTCTCATTCCTCACTTGTATTGTTCTACCCTCTCATTATACTCCGTACCGTGCTCTGCATACTTATATTCAACATTTTTAAACACTGAATATAAATCTCTTATCGATCCCAATTTTATCCGCCTACAATTTCCTTTGCAAGCTTAGGGCCGTGCAATTGACGAGCAACTAGACCTTTATGGTTGTAGATTGTATTGCGCCGTTAGCATAGTGTCAATAAGTTACCATTATATGATGTCATTTCGTTAGTAAAATTCGCCATAGAAAAAATAGGCTCAAGAATTTTTTAATCTTGAGTCCATTTTAACTTAATTACATTGGGTTTTGTCCTCTTTTTTTAGTTGCGATTAATGACATGTGTCTGGGCATCAATCTGCTTACTGATTAAACTTTGATTATCAAGCATAGCTTCGAGCAAACGTGTTTGTGCTTGGGCATTATACGCAGTTGTTGCCAAGTTTTCATAAAATTTAATGCCAATCTCCACAAAGAAATACCAAATACCGGCACCAATAAGGCCTCCAGCACCATACACGATTACCATTGCAGCTGGTAATGAACTATTAGCTGATTGAAAAAGTGCACTCATTGCAATTCCTGACAAAAAAATACCTGCCGCACAGACAATACCGACGATTCGCATCACTAGGACATACCCAAAGCCAACTGATCTTTCTCTTTCTTCTGACATATTCCTACTCCTTCACCGTTTTAACGCACAATTAACCTACTATGTAACCTTGCAGTCAATTTGTTTTTTCATTTACGTTACTTTATACATTAATTATACCTTTGTAACACCGATTAACGGAGCGATATGCTTACCTGATACTTCTGTTTGTAACGTCATTCGATGTAGTGCGAATTATTAACATTCCTTGCCGACATATTTTTTTCGATTTCTTGCTGGTGTAACCGCATTTTATTTTGTTCTGTCGCGGCCACCGCTTCATTTGTGAGCGCAAACTACACTGCTGTACCAGCCGAATTAACTAATCGCTACGGTATCGAAAACTTAATTGCACTGCGTTTGAATGACGACTATATGAACCGCGAAATTCCCGAACATACCATTGCTTTTATCAATCCCCCCGCAGCAATCATAAACGGCGATATTGTCGCCCTTGCATTTCCTGAGCGGAGCCACGCTTTACTGCGCGGCTATCATGAAAATGCGACATGGTTATTCGAACCTAGTAGTTATAACGTACTCAATACAAATCTGGCATATTCCAACTTAGACCATCAGCAAATTTTATTTCTCGGCAAAGTTATTGGTTTCACGCAAATATTATAAATAACCAAAAGGACCGTAAAATCAATTGATTTTACGGTCCTACTTTTGTTACATAACTTATTGGATATCGTCACCCGGTGTGTTTTGAATATTCCAGGTTACCGTTGCTGAATATTCGCCCGCTTTTACATTTGCGCTTGATGGTGCATAAATTTGCGCCCCACTAAAGGCAACTGCATCGGTATGTTGACCATTGGTACCATTATTTGCCAATAATGGAATCGTCATATTCGGCGTAACATTAATCTGATTGGCATCATTAGCCAACGTCGTACCAGACACGGGCTTCACTAGACTTGGTTGCAACAATTGTAATTGTGCATCCGGAATCGTGCTACCATCCCGTGTATTGGTAAAATCAGACATTGATACTGATACCGAATATGGTTTACTATTTGTCCGCGTATCTTGAACACTGAAGCCAAGATTTCCGCTAGTTAACTTAACATCAAGTGCCCCTAATGTTAGGTTTGACAAGCAAAACGCCCAATTACCTGGTGCGATAATATCAATATTCCCCTGGTCCACCGGCGTTACTGGATCCGTACTTGGAGTTGTCGGATCAGTTGGTGTGATCGGGTCAGTTGGCTTCGTTGGCTTAGTCGTATCTGCTGGTGGATTTCCTGCGGCAGTCTGCGAATCAGTAACTGTGTCAGTAATAGTTTTAGAAGTATCCTCATGTCCGTCTTTATCAATGACGACGTAGTCTGGATTTTTCGCCAATTCATCAGCGACATCTCCCGCACTAGTCTTAACGTCATCAACTGAATCAGCTTTACCCGCATTAACTAATCCTTGTGCAACCGCATCGGCGTTGGCATCTTTCCATACAGAAATTGCATCAACTTGTTCAGCCGTTAACTTACCTGTGCTGATGGCATCGGACAAAACATCATCAGTATTGGAAACAGTTTCTTTAACATCACTATTAATTGAATCCATACTGGTGATAACAATTGAACGCATGTAGAAGAAATCTGAAATCGCACCACTATCATTGGCAGCAGGTAAATCCTTCAAAGTTCCCAATAATTGGTCCGCCATCGCCCGGATTCTCGCCGCACCTTCAGTGTCACCCGCAGCTTCGAGGGCATCAGCCAAAATATCCATCTTTCCAGTTGTAATGACCACAGTTGTTACTAGTTGTTCACGTTGCGTTGTCAAAACTGAAATTTCAGTTGAATAGTAATCTGGGATTGTCTCCCCATCCTTAGCATAGTCTGTTGGTTGCGGGGCTGGTGGTAATTGCGCATACCCCGCCGCTGTATCTGCGCTACCCGCCAATTTGGCGATACTCCCATATTTTGGATCATCTTTATACTTATCCAAGAACGCGTTGATGTCACCAACCGTTAATGGCGTTTTGAGACTATCCATACTAAGTGAAACATCATCCGTAGTTAGCTTGGCTAAGTTACTTGTTTTCAGCCCATACGTTGCTAATTGTTCATCTGTCAGCGATTGAGCTTGCTTCAATGCTTGGCTCGTTAGTTCAGCTTCGGTCTTTGACGTATCATATGGAGTCAGTTTGACGTTGATTGCCACCGTGTTCAGCGTCGTACCGACCATAATTTTGGCAATTAACGTTACACTTGCTTGATTAGCATTCAAATCGGCTTCTTCCAACAAACCAGTATAATCGTTTAAAACGGCTTGATAATCGGCTCGTGAATCAATTTTGCTCTTTAACGCCTTGATTTCACCTGCCAAGGCACCATTAGTATCGTTAGCCAGCCAAACCTGCAAATCCGGATCATTCATAATCGCATTATAGGTTTTAATCGCCGTTGTACCGGAGTTATCAATATAATACGAATCAGTTCCAACACCTGACGTATTCGCTTGATTCAACAAGTTCAAATATTCAAGTGAAGATGGTTTTTGTAGCAACGCCGTGTCGGCTGCCGTTAGGACGTTCCCTGTGGCCGTCAAAATAATCAAACCATTCTTGGCGGCTGTGGAAATCCAAGCCGGAATTGTACTGAACTTATTGTTGTCCAACACCAAAGACTGTAATTGTTTCGACAGCGGTGAATTAGGATCATTCAGTCCATCGGGTAAAGTCGTTAGATTATTATTCGAAATAATCCAGTTACGTAAGCCGGTTAGCTTAGACATTGATGAGCCACTCATGTTGGTAATCTTGTTTGATGATAAATCCAGCGTGTTAATCGAAGGTGAAAAGAAGTTTTGCCCCATCGCATAGTTCGTCAAAGCCCCATCACCCAAGTTGTTACTAGCAATATTCACACTTTGTAACTTTGGCATATACTTAGCGGTTTCGATTGTCCCAAGCATGTCCGCCCCTGTTGGGTAGCTTGTCCGTAATTGTAAAATTCCACTCAAATTCAAAACTCGCAACGTTGGATCCGCTTCAATCATTTGCACAATGCTGTACCACGCACCTGACTGGATATCGTTTTGTGACATTCCACCAATTAACTTAGCAATTCCATTCGAATTATTAACATCCGAAATATTTAATACATCCACATTCTTCATATCGGTCGCGGTCATGTTATTAGCCGTTAATCCATGTGATGCCAACGTTTTCCCATCAGGCTCTAGACTATTGGCAATCATATAATCAAGCACAAGCTTTGGCACCCCAGTTGTGGCCAACGTAAAGGTTCCTTTATCAAGTTTCACCATGCCCAACATGTCCACTGCCGACTTACCATTATATGCAATTCGCCCTTGGAAAATACCAGCTAAGTTAACGATTTTTGCGTTCGTTGCACCATTAATCATGTTAACGGTATTTTGCCAAGCCGCGTCAACGTTTGTGTTGTTATAACTCGGATCACTAGCAAAGGCCTTCGCAATCCCATTTGAATTACCACTATCACTAATTTGTAAATTCGTCACCGTTGCCATGTCGGCTAACGTAATATTATCAGCCGTAAAACCATTGTCAGCCAACGTTTTCCCATCTGCACCAATACTGTTAGCCACCATATAATTGAGCACAACTTGGGGTACACCGGTACTTTTTAACGTTGCGGTTGCTGCTTGAACTACATTTACAGGTGATAATAATGAGGAACGTAGGATACTTGCACCATTCAAAACAAGTACCGCACTGGTAACTATTAAAATATTTTTTAACATCTTGTTTTTCAAATGTCTGCTCCTACCTTCCAAATTAGTTTTTCTTATTGCGTTTCAATAACAGAACGACTGCAATACTCAATGACACGATTAACACGACGACCGCTGCTACCAGTGCGTACAACCACCATGGGTAATGTGCTGTTGCCACTGATTTCCGGTTCAAATCATTGGCTTTATCTTGCGTAATTACAAAATTTTTCGTAAATGTCCATTTTGCCGCATATTTTTGCCCATCAGCATCTCGATATTTACCATCTTTAGCTGGCATTCCGTAAGCCACGATGTGCGCCGTATACGCACCAGCAACCAACTTCTTATCTTCCAATCGAATTGGGAACGCAAACTTTGTATTGGGCGCCATTTGCATCCCTTGAACCCGTGTATTGTAGACAGCCTTATCAGAATTTTGCTTCGTGATTTTTGAATTGATTTCTAAATGGTTTAAAAATGCTGGTTGATTATTCACAAAATTCAATGAAATTACGTTGCGCAAGTTAATCTGGTTGGCATTGATACCCGTTAATACCAAATTCGGCTGATAAAGCTTTTCCGATTGACGTATCAGCAAGGCAGTTGTGAACGCGTATTGGTTAACAATCGCAACACTGTCTTTGCTTTGGGCAGTTGCCCCTTCATTCACTTGGCGAAACATAATGCCACCAGCCATGACACCTTTTAACTTGCCCGTTGGCATGTGAATTTGAATTGGGACCGTAATTTTTCCATTAGCCGGAATAGTAACTTGCTTCGGAACTTTCACTATTTCTTGTAAGCTATACTGTAATGATTTTTCAGTATTGGTCGTCTTACTAGCGTAGTCAATGACCCCATTCGTGTTCGTAATCGCCGTCTGTGCACTAATGTCGACTTTGACTGGGCTACTAGATTTATTAATTAATCTTGCTTTGAGCGTTTGGCTCTTACCAGATGCCATTAACAAATTATAGTAGGAATTTTCACCTTTAATTTGATTACTTGGCATGGGAGTTTCGACTGAAAAATCCAGTCCCGCTGCTTGCACCTGCGTTACCGCATTGCCTACAAATACTGCCACCACTGCTACTAAACTAATTACTAGTGCTTTAAAAGCTTTCACTACCTGACCTCTTTTCATAAACACCGCCCCCTAATTGGCGGATTTTTTTAGCGTTGCTATGCTGATTAAACTTTCACCGCACACAACAACAAAATTCGTTAAAAACAATTCTAAACTGGAGAAAAGCAATCTCCCTTATCTTTTTGATACGTTATACAAAAGCTAGTGTCTAGCTGATTACTACTTAGCTGAATCATTTGGTCCTGCAACAACGTTCCAAGTGAGACTTGTTGTGTAAGTACCTGAGTTAGTAATTGCACCAGCTGGGATTGTTAAGTGTGTATCTGCACCAGCGATGGTAGCGGTATATTCATCCGCATTTTTCAAAGCTGCTGAATTGTCAACGACATCAACTGCAGCATTGGGTGCCAAGCGCGCGACATTGGTGGCACCGGCAGCACCGTTTGACTTAGAACTAACTGTACCAGCAGGTAATGAAATTTCGGCACCTGCTAAAGTAGCACCTTTTTCATTAGTAAAGGCGCCATCTTGCGTTACAGTCAAGTTCCAGCCAGCACCGCTACCAGTCAAATCAGTTACGACAGCTGCAATATCATTTTGGGCTGTGTAATCTTGGGCAAGCAAACTAAGCTTGTGTCCAGTACCAAAGTCAATATCGCTGGCTTTATCCAAAGTCAATGTGCCACCTTCGATTCCAACAGTTGCTGTTGTGGCTTGAGTTGTGGCTGTTTCATCTGCAAATGCGCCAGTTGCTGGTAATGCCAAGCTTACGGTAAGTAAAGCGATTGCAATAGTTGTTAATGTTTTTTTCATGATTCTCCCTAAAATACGATGGCTATAGACGACACAACCATCAATCCCTATAATTTTTTTGAAAATTTGCTTTTTTCCAGTTTAGAACTGTTTTTGTCACCACTACGAATGATTTTTATTAAAATTAGGCTTAATCATCCCCAATGTTTAACTAGTGATTACGTCTTCACTAACCACTTTCATACCCAAACCACTTGATAATAAATTACCAAGCAAATGCATAGCGTTTATACATTTTCTAAACTATTTATTTATTACTACGAAACAATCACACGCAAGAAGTCTACTTCGCCAACAACTTACAAATAGTAAGAGAACAACGCTATTCAATTGTTTAAAATTATCGCACGTTTTCATGCTTTCTTCAACAAAAAATCACAAATAAACATTATTATATCAGCATTCCAAGAGCACTGCTTATAACCGGCACAATAATAACTTATACTTAATTTTCCTTACCGATTATAAGTAATCGTTATATAACTTTATCTGTTCAACACAAAAAAACAAGCCGCTGGATGACCAACATTCTGCCCATCCAGCGGCTCTCTTTGTTGCATATTTATGCATTTAAAAGCTTAGTTTTCATGAACTTTTCGCATATAATACCAAAGTACAAACCATAATAAGCCAATAAAGATGTGTTTAACCAGTTATGTTTACTATATAATGATTATTAGATTATTTTTTCAATACGAAATCAAAACATAGGTGGAAAACGCATGAAACTCAGTAAAAAGGTAACTTTGCCGTTACGAATTTTTACCGGATTTATCTTACTTGTCAGCATTTATCTACTGTTTAAGCAACTGAATGATTTGGTTGGTTATATTGCTGACGATTACTTATCGCATTTTATGTATCAGGGAGAATGGCCAACTGGTACCCCTGCTCATATTAATAATTGGGGTGATTTGAATCGTTCCATTATTTACTATGCTTCACATTTCAACGGCCAATTTGTCGCCCAATATTTTGTCCAAATTTTCATGCAAATGCCTAAAGCCGTCTTTAATGTGATTAATTCGCTCATGTACTTAGGTTTAGGCCTGTTAATCAATGTGCACGTCTTTGGCCGATTAAAGAACTTGCGCGTGGGCTATTTATTTGTAACTTATGCGATGCTGTGGTTTGTTTTACCAGACTGGGGCGCGTCAATTCTCTGGCTAACGGGTGGTATTAATTACCTGTGGATGGCCGTGCTTTACCTACTATTCATACTCCCCTACCGTTTTAATCACCAATTTAAACACGTTAACTGGGCCACTATTGGTATGCTACTCGCTGGTTTTGTCATTGGCTCAACTATCAAAACTGCCATACCCACTGTGCTCCTCGTTACCCTACTCCTGACAATTAGTGACCGACATGAAAGTCAATCAACTTGGAAATGGGCTGGTATCGCCGGCATGGTAGCTGGTTTTATTAATTTACTTGTCCATGGGGTCGGTCAAGCAGCACACGGTGCGCTTTGGCAGTCTATCTTAACGCTATCAATGCCCCTCATTATTGCAGTCTTCCTACTGATTGCCTACTTAGTATTTTTGCAACGGAAACTCGAACTACCAATTATTGCCCAAAATCTTAAAATTGCTCGGTTATATTTAACCGGTACGTTGCTTGGTATTCTTATGTTAGCTACGACCTCCAACATAACTGCGCGGTCATTTTTCACCCCAAACATCTTATTGTTAATTGCGTTTCTTTCATTGTTATATGCGCATACCCCAGTGAATCCCCAAGCTTCTCTAGATAAGTGGTTTCCATTTGCGGTTGCCGCTGTAATGGCATTTTATGTTATTCCATCTTATGACGACGCAATCCGCCAAAATACACCGTTACACAACGTGGATTACACGGCGCAACAGCAGATCAAACAAAGTCGCCAGATTAAGCAGAAATTCATTGATACCCCGGGTATGCCACCGGTGACCAGTTCTTATGCTTACACTTTGCATGAAGCTTATCTAATTAGTGGTAAACCAGAAAAACAATGGTTCAATACTTGGATGGCGCAATACTACAATCTTGATTACGTTAATGTTGATAACCGTGTGCGTATCCAGATTGCCCCACAAAACAAAAATGCATTGGATTGGCAGCTATACCGCGGGTTAACTAATTTCCATACCGCGACCGTTAATTTAGTTCATAAACCTAAAACCTCAGTTAATATTGGTGCCCGTACCGCGAAGTTGCTATACGTTAATCAAAAAAATCAAATCCTTGGGCAAACCACGATCAAGGGCAAAATTGGTTCCGTGACCGACGTTAGTCAAATAGCCATGCCAGGCTACGTTATCGATGGTAGTGCGCTACGTTATTACACCTTTACAGCAGCTAAACATCAGCAACGCCGAATTCATGTATTGCCGATGCCCGTAAGTAAAGGTGCTGCTCCCAAACACGAAATGCTACGAACAGCGCAATTACTCTACGTTGATCAAGGCAAACACGTCGTTAAACGTGAACCTATTACCGGTTATGTTGGTGGCGACTTTGACATTAGTAACGCTAGTGTACCAGGTTATACTACTGATGCTAAAACACCGAAAAAGTACACGTTCACTAAAGCCAAGCACCAAACGTTCCGCATCAAAGTCCGCAAAACACCCGTTCTTGGCAAGGCTGTTATTGAATATACGCTTGCTAGTGGTAAAGTTGTTGCCACCGAACCAATCAATGGGCCAGTTGGTTCCAAGATGAGCCTAGCTGGCGCCGCAACTGCGGGCTACCAGACGTTGCCAAACAACAAGCTGACCTACAAGTTCACCACTAAGCAACATCAAGTTATCAAAATGAACGTGTTAGGGGCGCCACAAACCGCGCAACTAACTTTTGTTAACAATAAAGGTACCGTCGTTGCCAAACAAACTGTGTGGGCCGAAACTGGGGATTCCACAAACATTATTCCACCTGCAAAGTTTAAGTTAGCGCACAATCAAGTCAACCAAGTGAAATTGACGCCACAAGGTCTGACACCCGCAACGGTGCTCGTGCAACCACGCTCATTCCTTGGTCAGTTCGTCCATAACACTAAAGCATTTTGGATAACTATTGGTACGCTAGTCTTCATTATTGTTGACTTAATCGGCTTCTACTGCCTTAAGAAACGTGAACTACCGTTGACTGAGGAAACATTGGATTGATAATAGTTCCACGCTTAAATTGAACAATTGTGGCAGGTTGCTTTTCTAGCTTTTTAATAGCCTTGATTTCACCTTTTTGTAAGGCAGAAATCAGGGCTATTAACTTGCGCAAATTTTTGGGGATTAAGTACTATCAATCCTGCATGTTGTCCCAGCAACGCTAACATCGTAGTACTACAAAAAACGGTCTCAAACCGCATTAAATGCAATCTGAGACCGTTTATTTTTTGAGCTTTTCTACACTTAGAGTGGTTAATAACCTAAGCACATCCGGTAGCGATTAACCGCTATTATAACTACTGCTTACGTCGTAATTGCCAGACTGCTAAGCTTAACAAGCTAACACCGCCAATCACGCCCAACCAATTGATTCCATTTTCAAAACCAGTTTGTTGGATTTTACGTTGATTATTAGCACCTAATTTACCTTCAGCTTGGCGCTTAGCTTCAGCTAATGCATCATCCTTAGCAACTTGTGTTTTCAACTCAGCGAGTCGCGCACGTTGTAAAGTCGTTAATTGCGTGTAAGAATTCAACCGAGCCAATTCTGCCTTCCGTTCCGCTGGGGTTGATGGATGCGTTTCATTCACCGTGCCACGTTTTGCCGCATGCTTTGGCTTCGCATTTCGATTAGGTTTATCCCCATCGTTACCATCCCCAGTTACCTTAGGTGTTTTATCAGTTGGTGTCTTGCCATTTGGTGTTTTACCGTTTGGTGTCTTGTCGTTTGGTGTCTTGTCGTTTGGCATCTTATTAGTTGGTGTTTTCCGGTTCGTATGTTTGCGTCCAAGAACCTTGGAAACTTTCACGAGTTTGTTCAACTTCGTTACTTGCACCGCCGTTTCTTGGTTGAAAACAATTGTAAACTTCACTGCTTTTTTACTTAAGACGTAACCCTTAGGTGCCTTAGTTTCAACAAAAGTATACTTACCAGGAAGTAAATCATCAACTTTTAACTGACCATGTGAATTAGTTTTTAATCCACGTTTGATAACACCGGTAGTATTCCGTAATTCAAAGACTGCATTGGCAAGTGTCGCCTTCGTCTTTGAGTCGCGTTTTGTTAACACGACACTACCAGCAGTTTGATTGTTTGTCATTGCTACCTGTGCCGGTGTTTGTTGATCGAACGCAACATTCACCTTAACGGGGGTCTTATCCAAATCATACCCAGCTGGCGCTTTAACTTCAACAAAACTGTAATTACCCGGCAACAAGTTATCAACGACTATTTTACCGGTTTTATCGGTCGTAAATGTCGCTAATTGCTTGCCGCTGGCATCCGTTGCTAACTCACCATTTTCATCAACTAACTTGAATTCTGCATTTGCAACGGCTTTACCCGTTTGCGCATCGGTCTTCATTAACTGAACACTTCCTGGCGTTTCAGCATTTGTCTTCGTAACTTGCGTAGATTCAGCTTGATTAAGACTAATTTCAAAATCAACTGGTGTTTCATCAAGAACATAACCAGTTACTGCTTTAGTTTCAATGAAGCTGTACTTCCCGGGGAGCAAATTGTCAACTTGAATTTGACCATTTTCATTAGTTGTCAAATCTTGCAATTCCGTACCCTTAACGTTTGTCACCACATTATTGTCTTGATCAACAACTTTAAACTGTGCACCAGCAATAATTTGCTTGGTTTGGGCATCCGTCTTGGTTAACACCACTGAACCTGGTGTTTCTTCATTGGTCATTGTCTTTTTAACTGCGTCAGTCTGATTGAAGTCGATTACAAAATCAATTGGTGTCTCATCGAGAATATACCCCGGTGCGGCCTTCGTTTCTACTAATTGATAATCTCCAGGGAACAAAGTCGTAATCTTCAACTGACCAGCTTCATCAGTTAACAAGTCTTTAAGTTCTGCTCCGGTTGCATCGATTACAATTTTATTATCTGCATCAAACACCTTAAACTCCGCACCAGCAATGACTTGCTTAGTTTGAGCATCTGTTTTAGTTAAAATCACCGTGCCTGGCGTTTCTTGATTAGCAAATTCAACATCTGCCGTAGTTTCTTGATTAAACTCAATCTTGAATTTAACCGGCTTATCACTCAAATCGTAGCCAACTGGTGCTTTAGTTTCAACGAATTGATATTCACCTGGTAACAGATTATTAACTGTCAATTGACCACCATCTTTAGTTATCAACGGCGTGTCAATCAAGTTACCTTGGGCGTCTTTTGCCGGCTCGCCGGTGGCATCAAGAAGTTTGAATTCTACCCCATCAAATGCAGCACCAGACGCACCAGTTTGGGCATCAACTTTCGTCAAGACCACACTTCCCGGTGTTTCAGCATTCGTCTTTGTAACCTTGATAGTTCCAACTTGATTCAGCTTGACTTCAAAATCAACCGCGGTTGTGTCTAATTCATAACCGGACGGAGCTTTAGTTTCAATTAAGCTGTACTTCCCGGGCAACAAGTTACCAACATACAACTTACCACCGTTTTTGGTTTCCAAATTAATTAATTTGGTACCGTCAATGTCAGTAATTGCAGTTTTCGTTTCATCACCAGTGGCAATTACTTTGAACAAAGCACCATCCACTGGATCACCAGTCTGTGCATCCGTCTTCGTTAACTCAACTGTCCCTGGAGTTTCTTGGTTATACATCTTCATCATAAGTGACTTAGCCTGACTTGGCACAATCGTAAATGATTGTGGTGTGTCATCCATCACGTAACCATCGGCTGGCGTTACTTCGATAAACTTGTAATCACCCGGGGTTAAGTTAGCCACCGTGATTTGACCCTTTGCATCAGTTGTGTACGTATCAGGTAATACATTCGTATCCGCATCGCTATCAGTTGGGGCAACAGTATTACCGTCATTATCAACAATCGCATCACCATTTTCATCAACTAACTTGAAGATTGCACCCTCCACTGGTAAATCAGTTTGCGCATCCAACTTGGTGAAAGCAACACTCCCTGGAATTTGCTTGTCCGTCACATCAATGTGCGGTACGGCTGGTACAGCTTGACTGCGGACAATCGTGAATTTTTGGGGTATCGCATCAAGCAAATAATTCTTTGGTGCGGTGGTTTCAACTAATTGATAATCTCCGGGAGCAATATCCGTAATTATTAAATTACCATCTTTGTCCGTAGTTCCGGTCACTGGTGTTTTACCATCCGCCTGCATAATAACCTTGCCAGCCTGATTTTGGAGGGTATAAACCGCTCCGCTAACTGGTTGGTTATTATTCTTGAAATCCGTTTTTGTCAAAGTAACTTGACCCGTCTTCAAGACATCCGTCACTAATTGTGGCGTTTGTAAAACTGCAGACGTTGAGAAAATCACCTTTACATTAGTTGTGTTCAATTGATAATCATCTGGTGCTGTGATTTCTTTCAATTGATAATTACCAGAGGCAATCTTTTTGAATGTTAACTGACCATTTTCATCAGTTGTAGCAACCATTGGTACTGGGTTGCCATCTTCATCAGTTTCATAAACTTGCTTACCATTCACAACTAGTGGGTCATCCCCATCTGCATCAAGTTTTGGTACATAGACTGGATTCCCTTTACTATCAAGCAGGGCATACGTCGCACCTAGCAAGCCAATCTGGTTATACACACTGTCAGCCTTAGTGACAATCAAATCACCAAATTCAGTATCAGTGTACGTAACTTGCTTGGTTGTACTGTCGCCTTTAGCACCTAGTGTTACTGGCACATCATCACCAGTTGAGTAACCTTTAGGCGCCTGTGTTTCCTTAATCACATAATCCCCAGGCAATAAGTGGGTAAAATGCGCGACACCATCAATTCCAGTTGTCGCTTTGTTCACCAGTTGATTGTCTTTATTATATAAACTAAATTCAGCACCTGCTAAAACTTTTTTCGTGCGGGCACCTTTTTTCGTGACATTTAAATCGTAGTACAATCCCTTCGCGCCACCAAAGTTATCCGGTGTCGTCACTTTAATATTTTTCGTCAATGGTGGTAAACCTTGAATAATGTTATCACCGGTGATGTTAACATCATTGGTCGCCGTCCAACCAGTTCCGGGATCAGAATTCAAGCCGGGAGTGTTCGTTTGATAAGTCACTTTATAATTTTTCGTGACATCGTTAACAAAATGCAGAACAAAGTACTGTTGGGCCGTGTCTAGCGTATATTCACTGCTTGGCACAGTTTTACCACTAGCGTCAGTCACCTTGATTGTTCCTGCTACCAATTGGATATTTTGCCAGTTATCATCCTTAATCATTACATTTTGCAAGAACAAATCATCCGGATTAACATCCAAGATCCAGTTGATAAATGGTGCCCCAGCAAGGCTCGCTTTACTATTATCAACTGCACCAGTTTTTTGCACAAAACTTTCCACTGTCGTTGCTGGTAAGCTGGCAGTGACATCGGTATCTTGTGGAATATCACCCTTCACATCGTGATAATGCGCCGTGTTAGTAATTTCATTACCCGGTAAGGCATTAACAACATCAGTCCCTGGCAATGTGTTTTTGGCGGCCACCGCCTTGGTTTGGTAAGTTAATGTGTAGATCGCAATACTGCCGTCTAACTTGTCACCAGTCACCGTTAAGGTCTTCGTGGCGTCGTCATAACTCACTAACCCAGCCGTACTTGAACCATCACTCGCTACCAGCCTGGCACTGCCAGCAACATATTCTTGGTCATCACTAACCGTGTCGGTAATTTTGACATCTTTACCCATCGGAATCTGGTTCTTACCATCCACGGTGTGCCACTTCTGGGTGTTCCAGTCGACCGTCCACGTGATTGTTTTATCCTTCGGTGAGGCATAACTCCCGCTTTTATCAATTTCTGTCTTGGGCATGTCTAACGGCTTGAAATCAGTATTGGCCTTAATCTCGCCATCCCCATCAACAGTTGCATAATCATAAAGAGCGGTATTTGTTTGTTTTTGCCCTAATGCCCATTGTGCTTGATAAGCAATTTGGAATGCGTCACTAGTAGGTTTGCTATACGTGATTACAAATGAACCACCATTATCAGTCAAAGTATAATCCGTATCACGAGTTAATACTTTGCCCGTTGTCACGTCTTTAACCGTTAATTTGCTCAAATCCGTGTATGTGCTGTTACCCAATGTATCCGTAACTTTCCAATTCAATAACGGTGCTTTCGCTGCGTTAACATCAATCGTCCAATCGACCGTGTGATTAGCCAAATTAACGGTATCTTCATTCCACTTCTTAACAATCCCACTGCCAGTAACCGTGGCATGTGAAACGCTTTCTGCATTCTTCCACTTCAAACCATTGCTAACATCAACGCCGGGGGCAACCCCAGTCACAGCAGTTGTATAAGTAATGTCCAAAGCCTGATTGACATCTTTTAAGAAGGTGATGTTAATTCCCGTACCAGATTCCGTAATTTGGTAGTCGGTGCCAGCAACCAAAGGCGTGCCACCACTACTAGGCTTAATCACGAAAGTCCCATTTTTAATACTTTGCTTCACTTTATCATTTGTACCATACGTATCTGTTAATCCCGCTGACGCTGCCGGTAAAGGTAAGTTATCTGGATTAAACTTAATTGTCCAGTCAACGGTCCCTGTTCCTGGGGTTGCCCCCGTTTTAAAGGCGGCATTCGTCTTGGTTACCATTGGCTGGTATTTTTGTGCCAAAGTTGTTGTTGCTGAAGCTGGCAATGAAACATTCTTCCCATTTACGGTAGCATTCATCGTTGCTTTATTAGTGAAATTTGATGATAAGTTATTTTCTAAAATTGACATTTGATCAATTTCAGTCGTCACATACATCACGTAAGCTTTATTTGTTGATGCTGGTAACGTAACTGTCGCAGTTGGCGCCTTGTAATCACCACTTATACCGCTCACCGTAAATTGTGACTTAACGTCAGTTGTTCCCTCGGTAATTTTACCGCTCAAATCGACATCAGCTTCGACAATTTTATCGACGGTGAATTTGCTAGTTGCTTGTGGCAACGCTTCCGTTAACTTACCACCTGTTAACGCTGCTAAATTTTCGTTAATCGTAATTTTCCACGTTAGCATTGGGTTAGCTGGAAATGTTGCCGTATTTTTTGTGAATTGCTTTTCTACTAAGGCCCCGTTCTCCATAACCACAGTTGGGGTCACGCTGATAGGTCCTTTAACATAAGGAATTACAATTGTTGGAGTACCGGGCTTAGTAATTACTTTATCGTTGATTACCAATGACATATTCGCAAAACCAGAAATTTGCGTCAATGACTTCACGGCGTCTGTAAACGTAATCTTCCCAGTAGTTGAGCCCGCCGCAAGCGTTAACGTTGCAAATTGTGTATTACCTTGTGATAGCGGAATTGAAATATCCGTTGTCGTTTTTAATTCTGCTGGAATGTCAAAATTAAAATAATCCCCAGCAACCATGTTTTTCCGTAATTCATCCGGTAAATCAAATGAATATGCCAATGTCAGCTTATCACCTAGTTTAATCGGATTATCAGCTGTCAAATTCTTGCCATCAGCAGTTTTCAACGTGGCGGTCGTAAACAAAGTTGGATGGCCATCAGCAATTGGTAATCCCTCAGCTCCCGCTAAGGTGGTAATATCTTGCCCCGCTCGGTCGGCATCCTTAGTCTCAACATCAACTTGATTGTACTTAGCAAACTGAGCCTTCATACTACTGGTAAAGTCAGCACCGGCAGGCAACGTCACTGTTAATGAGCCATCTGCATGTTCAATTACCTTTGAACCCTTAGGCAAGTCAAATTGATCTGTGATGTCTTGAACTTTTGCATCATTTTTAGCATTGTCGTCACTTGAGCTTGTTGCCGTGACCGACTTCGCTGCTTTGACAGGTGACTTTTTAGCCGTACTTGTGGATTCACTCGTGCTCGTTTGACTACCGCTAATCAATGAAGTACTAGTTGCTGGCGCACTTGATGAACTCTCAACTGAACTTGCAACACTTGAACTCGTGGTAGCTACTTCGCTTGTAGCATCTTTACTTGCTGCCGGTGCCACAATAGTGGTCACCGGCGTGCTTGCCTCGGTTGTTTCGGCAGCTTGCACGACGCCACCAATCCCTGAGACTACGATTTGTCCGACAATCACAGCTGTCGAGAACAAATTAGCCATTCTACTAAACATTTTCATCCCTAAATCTCCATTTATATAATCAAATTATTTCCCGATAATTCAATACACTCTAATCTCATTCTCTAACACTGACTTAGCTATTTTGCAAAACTTTAAAAATCCCGTGGGCTTGCAGATAACGCGCATCAATTTTGCGCTGAGTCAGTAACTTCCCTGTGATAATGACCCGCTTGGTGGCGTTTGTGTAATACGGTGGTTCTTCAAAACAGGTCACTAATGTAATCGTTGCTGTCTGTTTCGGTTTATCAGCTAAAACATTCACCTGATATTCACTAACAATTTTCTTAGTAGTACTACGATAGATATAGATTTTTTCACCGTCAGTAACGTAAATCTTGCTACCAACGTAAAATTCATTCTGAAGGGTACTAAAATACGTGCGATTATCGGCCATATTATGTGCACCAATTGCATAATTACGTTGGCCCATGGTTTCATCCGCCTTTAACGTGCCCGCACCTAATGCCAAACTCTTAGGTGAAGTCCCTTCAAAGATTGGCATTTCAATGCCAACTTGAGGAATCGCAACATAACCCCGTAATACCACCGCTTCCTTACGTTGCATATCAGCTCGTAACTTTTTTAAATTAACATCACTCACACCGTCATATTGCACCGGTATTTTAACTGTTCCATGGACAATCTTGGTATTTGACTTAACTTTATATTGGGCGATTAGTTGGGCATACCGTCCGACATAGAGGCGTGGATTCAAACTAACCACAATTATTCCAAGTGCCAAAACAACCAATATCACGCTGATGATTTTCTTACGCATATCAATCCTTCTTCAGTCAAATTTCTATTGAGTCTACTACCGTTTTAATCGCCTATTTTAGAAAAAGAGGTGAGGCAATCGTGCGCCCACTCCCCTTTAAAAATAGTAGATTGCTAGAAATTAATGTAGTTCATATCTAATTATTAATCGCAGCGATTTCATGAGTCGCATTACTCCGCAAACTCTTGTCCATCACTAAAGTAACGACATCCCCATGGTGCAAAATCAAATCACCATCCGGGACCAATTCGTCTTGACCACGGTTCACTCGCGTTAACAAAGTTCCATGAGGCCATTCAATATCCCGTACAGCATTTTCTTCGAGCAAGCCACCTGGATTGATTGTCACGCGAATTTCATCAGTACGGCCATATAAGCCGGTAACTTTCTTCGCGCCCGCAACCATCCGTTCTAGCAAACTTTCATAGATTGGTTTACCACCAAAGGCATCAACTGTTAAGTATGAAATCAACGCTACCAAGGCAATTGGTAACAGTTGTGACATTGAACCAACCATTTCCGTCAATAACAAGACCGCGGTAAACGGCGCCTTACTAATCCCAGCGAAGTAGCCCGCCATTGCAAAGACCACAAAATCAGAAACATATTCTACCGGTAAAATACCAAGTTTCACCGCAATCATCCCAAATGCGGCCCCAAAGACCGAACCAATCGTCAAAATTGGGAAGAAAATACCACCTGATAAACCAGAACCATATGAAATCAAAGTAAAGACAAATCGTAATACCAAAATTCCCAGCAAAATTTTCAAATTAGGCGTATGTTCCGTAATTTGGACAATCAGCGCATTACTACCACCAAGTGTATCGGTGAAGAAAATCCCAACTGGAATTACCAAAAGGAATGGCACGATTGCTTGATACTTGCGAGGAATCCAGCTAAAAATCTTGTAAAAAGTTGGTTGCCATAAAATTGCTTTTTGGAATAATAAAGCCGCAAAACCAGCAATAATTCCAAGCACAACAACTAACCAGTAAAATGCCGGTGGCACGTTGGAGCCATTAACAATTGACAGGATTGGCTTCAAACCAAACGCTTGTTGTGAAACCAAATCTGCCGTTAATGATGCTGACAACGCACTAATCCATAATGTCACCGCTAAACTGTGATAGACTTCTTCCAGTACAAACATTGTGCCGGCAATTGGTGCACTAAACGCTGCTGAAATCCCAGCCGCCGCACCACTCGCAATCAGCAAACGCCAATCACGTTTATCTAATTCCATTTGTTCCGCAAAAACTTGACCAACTGAAGCCCCCAATTGAATTGAAGGCCCTTCACGCCCAAGGAAAACCCCAGTCCCCAGTGTTAACGTCGTCGCTATGAACTTACGCCACAAAGTTGACCAGCCTTCCATTTCAAGTTCACCGTGTAATTGTCCCTCAACTTGAGGAATTCCCGAACCCATTACACGTTCATTCGGTGCAACAATCTTTGCGATTACCCACGTCAGGATGAACATTCCAATGATTGTTAAAATCAAAATCAAAATATTTTGTCCTGCTAAATGGTAAATCACATTGGTAATTTTCCGAATGTGTTCAACTAGCCAACGGAATAGACTAATCACTATTCCGACAAATAGGCCGACGATCATCGCACGAACCACCACGATGAGCCGTAAATTATCAAATTTCATCTTTACCCTTTTCTTTTGTACGTATTATTGCTAAATCTTTAATACATCTCTGATAGCCTTATGTGTTAGCTTCTACTTCACCACTAACAAAAGTACAAGAACACATAAGGCTACCAGAGCCCTAAATTAATGCTAAAAATATTACTAAAATAGCTCGAATGCAACTTCGAGCTATTGTTCTGGCGATTATTATCCATAATACTCACTCACAATTGTTACCAAAAGCGAATGATTACTACTCCCATTAATATGACAACAAAACCGTAAATTTGCAGTGGTAGCACTGCATTTTTAGGTGATCTCCATAATCCAAATTGTTGTATTAATGAACTTCCAAGATATTGACCCATAAAGATCAATGTAAGAGTTAAGCTTGCGCCCACGGCTTGGGAAATAACTGAACCCAAAGCAATGACTAGACCGGCACTAATGCCACCCGTCCAAGACCACCATTTAGTTTGCGCAATGGTTCCCTTGTTTGGCAAAATCTTGCGTTCTGTTACTAAAGCCACAATAACTAACAATATGGTACTGACCAAAAATGAAATGTAGGCCGCCTTCACGGGCGAACCGACAACGTGGCCTAATTGACCATTAATTATTTGTTGTGCGGCGAACAAACCACCAGATAAGACCGACCAGATTTCCCAGCCGAGGTTTTGTTGACTCTTTGCTTGAACTTTTACGCCATCTTCATCCCGCTGAACGAGGACAATTGCGACATACCAGCCAAAGGCCAATACTGCAAATCCAATTACACGAATGAATGATAGCTGATATGTCGCCGCTCCAAGCCAACCAAATTGACCAATAATTGAGCTAAAGACCAGTTGTCCCATGATTGGTAAAATAACAACTTTAATTGCGCCAATTTTTTTAAAAAGAAAAATATTTGATACTTGATAAATTGAACCAAATATTCCACCCGTGAATAACCACCACGGACTTGAAAAAAACATTTTATGACTAATTACGATTGAACTCCCCGTAATGACGGTGAGTAACATCATAACAATCATACCAATAACATAAGCAACTAAAGCAGCCCGTACCGGTGATCCCACAGATTTACGCAAGTCTGCATTGATCCCTGTTTGTGTCGCATACAAGAATCCAGCTACGACACCCAATGATAAGTTAATCATAAAATTCTACATTTTCCCTATACTTCTTTTAAGACAATTAATCAAAATTTGAGGAAGAAAACTCCCAGTGCCATCATTGCTACACCCATATATTGGGGTACCATAACGCGCTTTTTAATTGAGCTCCACAATCCAAAGTACTGAATAACAAGTGCACTAACAAATTGGCCAATGATAACCAACAAAATGTTACGACCGGCGCCAATGTGTGGCACGTTACTAATATTAGCAACCACGGCTAAACTACCGAAAACTCCACCCAAGAATGTCCAAGGTGAAATTTTTGAAAGCTTGAATGTTTCTTTTGAAGGTAAAACACTACGTTCAACAATCAATACGACCACAATTAAGCCAATCGCACTAATACCGTATGAGATAAGTGATGCTTGCAATGGTGAACCCACAGCTGCACCCATCTTACCGTTCACGGCTTGTTGTAAACCAAATGACACCCCACCGAAAATTGAAGCGATTCGGTAAAGCGTCACTTGCCAAACGCCACGGCGTTCAGCGGTCAATGTACCGTCACCATCTAAAATCTTGGCAACAGTTGTTTTTTCGAATTCTGATTGTTTTGACACCCCAACTGCGATAATTAAACCCGCAATCAAAATGAACAAGCCAATCAAGTGGATGCCAGTTAATTTAACAACCGGGCTGTTAAACCAACCAAAGGTGTCAATGGCCGTACTTACAAGCACTTGACCAAAGACTGGTAAGACAACGGTTTGGACGGCCCCGATTTTACGGAAAACGACCACGTTCGTTGTTTGGTATACGGCACCAAGCAAACCACCGGTCCAAAGCCAAAGTGGTTGATGGCTAAAAACAGTGCTGCTGACGAACAAGTTTTGTCCCGCGATTGAGAGGAGGAATATCAAGAAGACCACCCCAACTGAATATGCGATAATAACTGTTTTAAATGGTGAAACCACCGATTTTTGTAAGTGAGAATTAATTGGAATCTGATTAGCAAGTAAGACACCTGCAATCAAACCCGTCATAAGTGACGTAATAAGCATGTAGTTCCCCTAATATATAATTTTTGAGTTTCTTTGGCGGCGACGTTGTGTATTTTTCATTTCTTCATCGAAAAACGATAAGCTTTTATCGTAATAAACCCCGCTCCGATCAACATCAGTTATCAAAATTTTGACAGCGTGTTCGATGCTGAAAGCTTGTAAATTACGCATATAAACTAATAAAGTTGAAATGTATTCAGACTCACGGAATCTCATCGGGATCACACTGATTCGTTTGATAAACCGTTCATCTTCAAACGCCGCATCGACTTGACGCTGAATTGTTTCAGTTAGTGCCAGAACATCGAGGTAATCGTGGCGCCGGAACATTTTCTCGTAGCCAACCATTAGTGTTGATATTCTTTCTTTAAATACGGTGTTAAACAGAATAATCAACACTAAGATAATTCCGATTAAACCAAATGCTATTAGATATAAATACAAACTTAACCCTTGAAAGAACATGAAAAACAGAAGTCCAAACATTACGAATACATAAATCGCCAGATATAGATTCATTTTATGGATGAAAAGTCGTTCTAATATGTGCGCATTTCTATTAGCCCTACCGCGACGTTCGATTAAATGTTCAATCGTCTGCAGGTCTGACAAGATACTTTGTAGCTCAGAAATTTGCTGTTTAGTCTCCGAATCTTCACCGAGATACATCTCATCAACTAAAAACGCCATTTATTTCCCCTTGCTATTACTATTCACTTCATTATTTAACGCAAATTGTGCCGCAAAATTCAGAATATTAAATGGTCGGTCAGAGCTTTCAAGCAATTGATCGACATAGGCTAAATCGCCAAGCGTCATGTTGTTTTGAATTGCTACTGACAGGGTGTTAACAGTTTGTGAAACATCGGCACGACTCCGCATTTGACCACCAATAATTCGTTGGTTGTCTTTACGATAAGTTAATGTAATCAAGACATCTTCATCGGTTGTACCTTCTTCAGTTGTCAATGGATATACCGTGCGCATCACAACTTTTTCAGCATCAATTCCGTTCTTAATTGCGTTGGTTTTCGTCAAACCAGTTGTAACCGTAGTTACCCCATACAATTGCAAACCAGAACTTGCTTGCGTTCCGATATACTTCATCCGATTTTCGATGATGTTCATTCCTAAGATAGTTCCTTGACGCACGGCCGTTGAACCAAGTGGAATGTACACTTCACGTTGCGCTGGATTATCGTATGATGACGCAACGTCACCAGCGGCTAAGATATCAGGGTGTGAAGTTCGCATATATTCGTCGACCAACACTTCCCCACTTTTACCTAAGTCAACAATGCCGTTCAATAATTGTGAACTAGGGCTCGAACCAACCGACACAATCGCGTGGTTCGCTGAGTAAACACCCTTATTCGTTTTAACGATAACTTTGTCACCAGCATCTTCGAATTCAGTAACCGTTTCTTCTAAGACCACCTTGACATTGTTATGTTCCAAATCCTTAACGATTTCGTCAGAATACTCAACATCGTGGTACTTACGTAAAACTTGACCAGAGGCTTGGAACAAGATTACTTGGTGACCAATTCGGCTGTATGCTTCGGCAATTTCGACACCGATATAACCAGCCCCAACAATCGCAACCGTGTTACCGTCTTTGGAAACATCGGCCAGTTTCTTAGCATCATACCAACTCCGCGCCAACATAACTTTTTCACTATCAATCCCCTTGATTGGTGGCAAGATTGGGAATGAGCCCGTGGTAACAATCAACTTATCGTAAGTATCTTTAATTGTTTCACCAGTTTTTAAATCACGGGCTTGAATCGTTTTATTTTCAGCATCAACTTTTAAAACTGGGGTTTTCAATTTAATTGTGACCCCTAAATCCGTTAAGGCTTTAGGTTCAACTTCGAATAAATCAGTTAATTCATTAACATCACCGGCCAAAAACATTGAAATCCCACTATTAATAAATGACACATTATCATTTTTTTCATAGATGGTGATTTCAGTATCAGGGTGTGAATTCATAATTTGTTGAACTGCATACGTACCCGCTAAAGTACTACCAATAACAATGACTTTCATTATTACGTTCCTCCTATTTGGCTAGTTATTGAACACACTTGCTTCTTTAGCAACCGCGGCTTGGGCCGCCAAGTTCAAGTAGTTAAATGGACGGTCGAAGTTTGGTTGGAACAACATATCAACAAACGATAATTCATCAATCGTCATCCGGTTTTGAATCGCAATCGTCAACGTATTTACCGATTGAGCGATATCAATCATACTCATCAACTGTGCTCCCAGGATAATACGATCGTGGCGATCATAAACCAACGTAATCGTAATCGTTTCATTGGTTTTCATGTATTCTGGTCGGTATTGGTCGGTGATTGTTACTGAATCAGCACTCATATCAAAGTTTTCAGCAACATCAACTGACATCCCAGTCCGGTAAAATGACATCCCGAACACGTTAACCCCTGAACTTGATTGCGTACCAGCGGTTACTGCCGTTCGTTTGAACATGTTCAAACCAGCTACGGCACCTTGACGGATTGCTTTCTTTTGCATTGGTAAGTATTCAAAAGTCCGTGAAATCGCAAAGCCAATCCCAGTTGATGAACCGGATGCCAACACATCAGCTTGTGATGTTTCAAGGTATTCGTTCACGATGATTTCGTCAGACTTACCTAAATCAATCACGTTCCGTAATAACTTGGTATCAGGTACTGGCGTTGACAATGCAAACACATAATCGACTACGACTTGTTCGCCGTTTTCAAAGTTAACTTTAACTTTGAGACCATCTTCTTCAAACTTGCGAATATCTTGTTCGAAAATAACTTTCACGCCAAATTCTTCCAAGCGACCAAGCATCTTTTGTCGGAAAATATTTTCATTATTAGCAAATTTACCGTTATTCCGAGCGGCAATATAAGTAACGTTTGCGCCACCGTTCTTAGCCCGCACAGCAAGTTCAGCGGTATCATATCCTTGACCAAAGATCGCAATGTTAAGGCCCTTAAACGCCCGACCACTGTTTTCCAAACGCTTTAAGTCAGTTTCGATTTGCAAGAAATCAGCCGCATTTTGATATGGTAAAATCCGACGTGAAAAGATTCCGGGAATATCAGGCAATGATACAACAGCTGGCAAGGCATACAATAATTTATCGTATGTCACCAATTCTTCAGTTTCGTCATCCAAGTTTTGGATGGTAACACGTTTAGAATTCGTATCTAACCCACCAAACAATGTGTGGTTATGAATGTGAATGCTTTCTGAAAGTTGTTGAATATTAGTTGCCGTGACAAACCGAATATCCGCATCAGAAAATTCGTCTTTTACTTTGTGCATGTAAGCAGGGACAGCCGTAACGAAAGGCTTTGTTTCGTCCGCGGTATACACGTCAATTTGTACATCGGGATATTCATAAATAATATTAGAGAGCGCTGCTGCACTACTACCATTAAGCCCAAGTACAACAACCTTTTGCTTTTCTTTTGATTTGAATAAATTTCCAAATAAACCCATTAATACCATACCTACTTTCTCTTAAAAAATGTTTGACTGAGTTATGCATTATCCCTGTTGCGTATCTTGCAACGGATTAACTGCTTCTAAAACTTTTAACGTCTTTTCAATTTCCTTAGTATGCTTCAAATCTAAGCCCTTTGAATACTCACGTTCTGCTTCAAACGAAAAGTTATCGTTATCATAGTAGTTGTTAGCACTTTTCATTTCATTTTGTAAAATCAAAACTGCATCATGAATTGAATATGCTTGTTCCCGCTTGATAAACGTTTGAATCCGTTCGACATTTTGCACCGTCATAATTTCAGCAGGCAATTCCAAACTCTTTTTTTCAATTTCAGGTAACAGTTCATCTATTTCTTCTTGAATTGCGACTAATTGCTTTAACCGGACGTGGTAACGCCCTTCCGCAATACTGTGAATCAAGAAAATCAGTAAATCACTGAATTTATGATTCAGCATCAAGTAGATTCCCGCAGTGACAAAGACTGCGATGGCAGCTGTGATTTCAACTGATGTCGCAAAAGCTATCACACCGGCATCCACCCGGTTATTCAAAATCGCGAAAACTAGCAAAGCCAGTAACAAAGCTGGTACACCGGCAATGGTAAACACCACCCAACTTACGAGCCCTTTTTCCGCATTTAATTCTTCAATGAAAAATTTATTCCGTAACTTAACTTTGCCAAACAAATTATCCAATTTGCTTGAAAGTTCGTTAATTTCGCTTAATAATTCATCAACATTCATCTATTTTTCCTCCGCAAGTGTTAATTTTTTGCCCCACTGTCTGTGAGCCGTGAACTAACGTTAACCGATTTCAACTATTTCCAGTGATTATTAACCTTACTCATTGACGCTTGCGCGACCATGTTCAGGTAATTAAATGGTTTATCAAAGTGCGGTTGGAAAAGCATATCGACAAATGAGAATTCTTCAATGGTCATCTTCTTTTGCATCGCAATTGAAAAGGCATTAATTGATTGTGAAACATCAATTCCACTCATCATTTGAGCGCCAATAATCTCATGTGATTCTTGGTTATACACCAAGCTGACCATCACTTTTTCGTTACTATTCATGTATTCAGGACGGTAGTATTCGGATACGGTAACCTCATCAGCATCTAAACCAAACTTTTTGGCATCCCGTAAGGTCACACCTGTTCGGAAAAACGATGTTCCAAAAACGTTAACCCCAGCACTAGCTTGAGTTCCAATTTCTGGCATCACTTTTTCATATATGTTCAAACCAGCAACTTCACCTTGGCGAATGACATTGTCCTGCGTTGCCAAGGGATATTGACCACCGGCAACATTACTCTTAGAAACCGTTGATGTTCCAATTGCAAAGACATTGTCAACTGAAGTTTGCCGATATTCATCAGCAATAATTGCATTGTCTGGGCTTAATGCAACTTCATTTTTGAGTAAAGTCACATTCGGTGCTAGTTGTGTCTGAATAAAGACATAATCAAACTCTGCCAAGGCTCCATCATTCAAAGTCATCGCAACTTTCGTACCCTTGATGTCGAATTTCGCAATATCCTTATCCACGATAACTTCGATGTCATTGTCGCGTAACAAGTTCAATCGTAGTTCCACGAATTTTTGATCATCATACGTGCTAACTGCGCTGTGCAATTGCGAAACATAGGTCACATCAGCACCCATCTTCTTGCTTCGAACTGCCAATTCATCAAGCACGTATCCATTACCAATCACGGCAATCTTCAAGTCTTCATATGGTCGAGCACTGTTTTCAAAACGCCCAAGATCACTATCAAGCCGGGTAAAATCCAATTGGCTTTGAAAATTTAAGATTCGCTTGTTGTTTTGGGCACCTTCAATTTTAGGCATGCTGCGCTGTGCTGGAAGTGCGTAAATCAACTTATTGTATTTCGTTTCAAATGATTCACCAGTACCAAGAACAGTTCCCTTAACCACGTTGTTTTTGGTATCGATTCGTTCAACTTTAGCACCGTAGTTAATCTTGATACTATCGCTAATATCCGTCATCCGCTTGGAAGACAACACAACTATGTCTTTGTCTTCAACGTATTCATCAACGTGCCCAAAATCTGGTACATCTACTTTAAAATTAGTCGTTAATTGTTCTTCGTAAACTGTAATCTTAGCTTTAGGGTAGTCTTGCAAGATTTGGAAAATACTTGCGGCACTACTCTCGTTTAAACCGATAACTACGATTTCATCACTTGTCGTACTAGATTTAAATAATTTACTTAGTAACCCCATATAGATAGGTTTTCCTTTCTTTTACCGAACTATTACCGTAGTGCGGTTTAACGCTTTTTCATTGTATTTTTGCGAATTTTATTAGCGGCAAACTTACCGGCTAAATTCAATAAGTTGAATGATTGATCAGTACTTTGACTTACTTGATCAACAACTGCCAATTCTTGAATCGTGAGCTTCTTTTGAATTGCAATTGAAATCGTGTTAATTGTTTGGGAAATATCAGCACGACTTCGCATTTGCGCACCAAGAATGTAGTTCGAATCCTTATCGTAAACCACCGTTAAAGTCGCGGCTTCGTCAAGTTTTTGCCAATCCTTATCAACAATCCGATGGGTTGATTGGACCGTAATATCATCTGCATTCAAACCATTTTTACGGGCAGCAGCCATCGTTAAACCAGTGGTAACTGTCGATACATCGTAAATTTTAATTCCTGAACTTGCTTGGGTTCCCGTGTATTTCACAATTGGTTCGTACACGTTCATACCCATAATCGTTCCTTGACGCACGGCTGTTGAGCCAAGCGGAATGTAGACATCTTTGTTCGCCGGGTTGTTAAATGATGTTGCCACATCACCTGCGGCCATAATGTCGGGGTTAGAAGTACGCATATATTTATCAACTAGGACTTCACCATTCCGCCCTAATTCAACTTTACCGCGTAATAATTGTGAACTAGCCCGGGAACCAACACTGACGATTGCACGATCAGCGACATAAGTTCCTTTGTTCGTTGTGACTTGTAAGCGACCATCATCAGTGTCCTTAAACCCTTCAACAATTTCGCTCAAGATAACCTTTACGCCATTATGCTCAAAATCGGTAATAATTTCGTTCGAGTATAATTCATCATGGTATTTCCGTAATACTCGACCAGAACCTTGAATGATAGTAACTTCACTACCCTTTTTGTTGAATGCTTCTGCAATTTCAACCCCAATGTAACCAGCACCCACGACAATTAATGACTTGGCACTATTTGAGGCCTCACTCAACATTTTGGCATCGTAGGCGTTACGCGCGAGCATCACTTTTTCGTTTTCAATTCCACGAATTGGCGGCATGATTGGAAATGAACCCGGCGTAAATAGTAGTTTGTCGTATGAATCTTCAATTTCTTCGCCAGTCTCTAATGAGCGAGCGCGAATCGTTTTGGTGGTTGGGTCAATATTAGTCACGTTTGTATTCAAGTGAATATCGACACCAAGATCAAATAATGATTTTGGCTTAACTTCATACAAGTTATCTAATTCGTTAACTTCACCATTGAGGTAAAGGGCGATTCCACTACTAACAAATGACATCGTAGCTTCTTTTTCGTAAATCGTAACCTCTGCATCGGGGTGCATGCTGAGCAATTCTTGGACTGCGTATGTTCCAGCAAACGTGCTTCCAATCACAATGACTTTCACTGTAATATCACCTCATATTATTTAAAATTTCATATTCATTATTTTTGCAATTTTGTCATCTTGACTCAATTCCCCTAAGTTCAGTTCGTTTATCAAGTACATTTCATGTTCATACAGTGAACTGTTTGATTGATAGTAACGTGAACTTAACTGTAAATCGTTTTTCATAATGTAAACCGCTTCCTCCAAGTCAGTTGCTTGTTTGGTTCGCAGATAAACAATTAATTGTGAAATATATTCTGGTGAACGATATTTTAAATCAATTTGTTCAATGCCAGTTTTAAATGCTTGGTTAGTGATTTTTTCACCAATTTGTTCTTGGATGTTAATGATTTCATTAACGTAGTGCAGGTAAGTTGGCCTTTTCGTAAGCTTTTCCGCTTGTAAAATCAAACGCGGAATTGCTGCCCGACCAATTGAATTGAAAACCATCATGCCGACTAATTCAATCACCACTAACACTAAGAGCACCGTCCGCACTGATGCAATTTGACTAATATCTAAGAAATAAATTAACAGCACACCCAGTAATGTAATCGCCGCACTAATAAAATTAACTAAGAAACCAAAGTTACGTTCATGTTTTTTTTGCTTCTGTAACGTGTCTTTTCTTATTTTTACTAATAACTCAATTTCTAATAGCGTTGTTTGAATTGCTACCAACTTTTTGATTTGTACTTTAACACCATTTTCAATTTGAGCATTATTCATTGCATCCATCTAATATCCTCTTTAAAACTAATCCTTTTAATATGTTTACAGGCGCGCGCTCATCGCGGAAAAATTATTCATTCTTTCGGAGCAACTCTAAAATGCGAATTCCTTTCTCTTCTTCAGTTTCACTATCAAAATCTAGTGTCTGCATTAAGTTCTTTTCACGTTGCACCATTGAATTGATTTCTTCGTAGTACAACTTATTTTTTTCCTTACCAGATTGGGTAAAGAAAATTGCTTCTTCCAAGTCCAATGCGTCTTGACGTTTGAGATAGACTTTGACTTGACTCATTAAGCTCGAACTTAATACGTCATTTGGAATATCACTGTATTCGTCATCAATCTGATTAACCCGCGTGCCAATTTCATTTTGCAAGTTTAGAATTCCGCGAATCCGCGTTTTACTTGCTGGTCGTGCAAAGACGTACATAAAGAATTTCACGACACTATGAAAGATAAAGCGCAAGGCAAGATAAGCTACGACTGTTCCTCCAAGAAGAACAATTGCTAATACCTTTAATTCATTAGCAGCGCTTACTAATTCATGATTGCTTGAGATTGCCCGATGTGTCATGAACGTCGCAAGCAACCCAATTACGATTGCACATACAATAACTAAGGTATTCAAAACACTCTGATCGCTTTTCTCTTGTTCATCAAAAATTCCATCACGCATCAAAACTTTATCTTCAAGTTCCGCAACTAAATTCAGAGCCGTACTGGCCTCTCTTAAACCATTTTCATCTGCGTTTTTCATGGCACCACCGTTCTCCATCAGCTAAATGCCTAAACATTTTTCAGCTATTTATTTTTGGCTATAACCTTCGATTTTGTCTAACGCTTGTAAGGCAAGTTCACTAAGCCAGCTATATGGCAAACTGAAATGCGGTTCAAATGATAAATCACCAAATGCTAATTCAGATAGCTTCATTTTGTTATTAACGCCCATTGACATCATGTCGACAACATCGTGTAAATTGCTATCACTGAATAACTGTAGCCCTAAAATTTCAGTAGTCTGTGGATTGAAAATTAGTTTACTTTCAACAAAACCCGCATCATGCATGAATGGTGGTAACAATGCTGTTGCATACCGAATCGAATCGGCTGGAATGTTTGCAGCAATCGCTTCTTCTTCCGTTGCACCGGTCCGGTATAAGAAGCGATCCCCTAGATTCAATGTGTATGTCGCTTGTGAACCGGGGTTCTTATACAATGGTCCCATCACATTGGCACCGGCTAACAAACCTTGTGAAATTGCGGCCGCGGCGTGATTGATTTGGCCGTATTGTTCAACTGGGGTAAAGAACGTGCCGACAGCATCACCAATTGCCAAAATATTTTCGTCTGATGTGTACATGTAATCATCAACGATTATTTCGCCTTTGGCACCAATCTGTGCAATTTTATTTAGTAGACTTGAGTTTGGACGCACACCGACACTCACAACAACGTGCTCAGTAAGGAAAGTTTCACCATCCTGCGTTGTTATTTCTAATTCATCGTCGTTTTCGTTAATTCGTTCAATCACTTCATTTAAGTAAACTCGGACGCCCAAAGCTTCAAAGTATTCTTGAATCTTTTGTGCAAAATCCGCATCTACGTAACTGTTAGCTAGGTGTCCTCGTGCTTGCACGATATCAACCTTAAAGCCTTGGCGAATCAAAACCCGTGCCGTTTCAAGTCCAATCATACCGCCGCCTAAAATTGTGACACGTTTCTTGCCGGTCATCTTTTCAGCTAATCCCAAAACGTCATTCGCTGATTTGAGAAGTGAAACACGGTCACTGTCAATCCCGGAAATCGATGGAATTTTAGGGTACGAACCAGTTCCCACAATTAACTTATCGTAGCTTTCAACAATTTGTTCACCCGTCACGAGATTACGCGCATGAACCGTTTTGTTTGCTGCGTCAATCTTCATTACATTTGTATTCAAATGCGCCGTTACATCGAGCGCTGCATAGTCCTCGGCGAAAAAGTACTCAGTTTCGGTTGGTGAACTGATTTCATCATTCAAAAACATATGGGCACCCGCCCCGATATAAGATAAGTGTTCGCTCCGCCGATCAAACACCGTAATCTCCATCTTAGGATAACGGGTTAATATCCGCCGCATTGCAGCTAAGCCTGCGTGTGAACTACCAATAATAATTGTTTTCATAACAATGCTCCCTTACCTCTTTATTATTTCTAATTCTTGTTTTAGTGGTAACCCTTTTGTGGGTAATTATGATCGACTCAACAAACTTATAATTCGGTTACCCTGATTTTTTTCTTCTGTGTGTTCAAAATCTAACGTCCGCATAAAAATTTCTTCACGTTGGAACAATGAGATTTTTTCGGTCTTATATACAGTGCTCAAACTATTATCCATCCGCATCATTTCGATACCACCTTCGATATCAAAAACTTGTTGCCGCCTTAGATAAACTAAAATTTGTGAGCAGAGATTAGGACTTAACACATCACGTGGAATATCAGTTCCTTCAACTTCGATATCTTTCAAATATTTAATGATTTTTGCTTGGACTTTTAGAATCTCATTAACCCGATTGTGATACTTTCCATCCAACACGTTGTGAGCAAGAAAAATCAGGACATTTTTAAAGATGTAACGCAGCAGTAAGAATGCTGCCGCAGTAACGCTTAACATAATTACGGTTAAAAATTCCATTTCACTTGTTAGGTTAAAATTGTCACCACTGCCTGCCGCAGCTAAGTACATGATTACTACTGTGAATAAGCCAACCATTAATGAACCAATTAACATTGTGGTATTAATCAATCCACGTTCAATCTTGTCTTGTTCTTGGAAATACTTTTTTCGTTGTCGAACCGCTTTTTCTAATTCTTTTAACAACGCGACAATTTTGGTCATCTTTTCAATGTCTGACGCTTGCTCTTCGTTGTCATTCACGCCGCCACCACTCCCTCCGGAAAAACTTGCTAATTTTTTCAGAATTTTTATAAACATTTGTAAGCACTCCTACTAGTAATCTTCAGCACCGGCCCATTCAATTTTTTCATCCCATGAATATGACTCAACATTGTTTTCATTGAATAATTCTTCAATTTCGTACTGATCAATATTGTCTTCTTCATGAATCGTGACGAATTTTAGTGCCTGGCGCTCTTCTGGTCGACCAAAACGACTGGCAACTTGTTCTTCAACAAGTTCGAGCTTGCTATTCACTCGGTTATAGTCAATTTTTGATTCCTTATCTAAATCGCGTTTACCTTTGATTTTGTTGTAGATATTTAAACCTAGTAATATCACCGCAATGACCGCTGCTGAAAGGGAAAAGCCCGACACCCCTTGGGTGAAATACGCATAGCCTTCACGATAGTTCCACAGTGGCCGACTTGCCCAGCCCCAGCGATACAATACCAACCAGATAGTCATTACGAATGGGACTAATACCGAAAGATTAAGCAGTAACGTGCTTAGCGTTTGCAAAATCTTGGGCACTAATTTACCTTCATCGAAATAATCATCAGTCACATTTGCACGTTCAAATTTTTTCTGTTTTTCAGATATTTTTTTATAACTAACTTCTTGCATCTTTGTCTCCTTAAATTGCCTAGCCAAGGCTATTTGCAACCATTTCCATGTAACACATGTTGGCACCTTTGTTTACACGGTTTGCTCTTCTTCAGTGGCTTCGGCGTTAACTTTGTCTTTATTCATTCGCTCTGGACTAACCCACGTACCACTTCCACCGGTAATTACGGCGCGGACAGCATCAGGAGTCGCAATCAAGATTGTGTATGGATTAACCATCCACATAATGACCACATACCAACTTGCGAACAACATATACTTCAAACTGTCGATACCGTGATTTATCAGTAGGGCAATTGTTAATTGGAGATAGCCAACAATGAATTCAAACATCACGAAGATGCCACTCATTACGAAGAAATGTAGCACGCGTTCCCAATTACCGGTAATTACGAGATAACCAACATAGAAAACTGAAATGGTCATACTAATCCAAAAGAAGTACGCCCATAAAATCGATACCATTTGATCAAAGAAGATAAAGATAAATGGGAATGTTTTGAACGGGTGTCGTAACACGGTTAGTGCATAAGTTAGGAAAACTTCAATCCCACCCTGTGCCCAACGCTTACGTTGGCGGACTAATTCCTTCCCAGTTTCTGGCACTTCAATGTATGACCGTACATTTGGATCATAGTGTACGCGCCAACCTTTGAGCTGCATGTTCCAGGCAATTGCAATATCTTCGGTGGCTTTACCTTGGTCAAAGTAACCAACATCGTTAAGCGCTGATTTACGGTATAGTGTATTCGCACCACTAACCGCAAACATGCGCCCAATGACCGTTTGTGCTTGTTTGATTAACCCAACGATTGAATTAAATTCAATAAATTGGCTTTTAGCCACAATCGTTGAACGGTTAACGGGCGTTGGGTTCCCTGTTACTGCGCCAATTTCATCAGCCTTGGCAAGTTCAGAGTCAACTACCATCCACGCTGCCATTCGCTTCAACGTATCACCGGTGATGAACGTGTCCGCATCATTTGAGAGCAAAAACTCACCCTTGGCGTGCATTGCCCCAACCGTTAGCGCATGGGCCTTACCCTTATTTTTTTCAACTGTGACAATTCGTAACCGTTCATGCTTGTTAGCTAACTGCACTAAGACTTCGGCGGTTGAATCGGTACTTCCATCGTTGATAACTAAAATTTCATAGTTACTGTATTCCAACGTATCCAACAAGTAATGGAGAGTTCCTTCAATCGTTGCTTCTTCGTTGTGCGCTGCAATCAGAATTGAGATAAATGGTTCCTCAAAGTCATCATTCCAAACAGGTCGCTTTTTACGTGCCCAAAAGACATAAAATGAACCACCCAAAATCCAAAAACTACCACCAACGACTGGGTAAAATACGAAAGCAAACAAAACAACATAAATCAACGTATTAAAGTTTAATGCGTGGCTAAGCTGGTTAATAAAATCTGGTAACATCGTCATTCTCTTTTTCTTTCTTTTTTCTTCCGTAATAAAATAATCAACATACCAATGACGCTAGCCAACAGAATTACCACTAGTGCGATTAATGCTTTAAGCCACCATGGCCAACCATGCGTGGCAACTGAACGTTTGTTTAAATCATTTGCTTTGGCTTCTTGAATAACAAAATCTTTAGTGAAATTCCACTTATACGTAAAGTGTTGCCCGCTGGTGTCGATGTATTTACCATCCTTGGCCGGTAATCCATACGCAATTACGTGTGCTGTATAATCACCAGCGACAAATTTGTCAGTCCCTAACCGAATCGGAAACGCCATCGTCGTATTTGGTGCCATCTGCATGTCCGTACTTTTGGTACTATAGATGACTTTTTGCGCACCAAGTTTAGTCACTTTTGATTCAATTGTTAGATGATTGAGAAAACCCGGTTGATTATTCCGTAAACTAAGGGTTAAAGCATTGTGTCGATTCAACTGCGTTACTCCAACATCTGCCAACGCTAAGTTTGGTGCAATAATTTTTTGTGATTGGCGCATCAACAAGATCACCGTATATGTAAACTCATTAATCACGGTCATCCCACTCGTGGAAGCTGGTGCATCGTTAACTTGTTTAAAAACAATCCCGCCCGCCATTACACCGCGCAATTCTCCTTTTGGCATTTGCACGGTCACTGGAACAATCACGCTCCCACTCGCCGCAATTGTGACTTGCTTGGGGGTCTTCACATAATTTTGCAGACTGTACTGCATCGACTTATCCGGGCTTTGCTTTTTAGTAGCATATTCGACGGTGCCGTTCATGTTCGTGGTTGCTGTATTGGTGCTTACCGCGACTTTCACGCGCTTAGCTGTCGTGTTAACTAGCTTAATTTGTAATGTTTGTTGTTGACCCGCATTCATTAGCAAATTGTAATAGCTTTGTTCGTTATCAATTTGATTTGTAGGAATTGCCATCTGCACGGAAAAGTCCAAGCCACTAGCACTTATAACCTTGGCAACACTCAAGAAAACCGCCATCATAGCTACGATAATTAACAATATTTTGCGTACTTTCAATGCACCCACCTCGGAATTCACAAAAAGTCACTAGCTTTTTAAGCCTAGTGACTGAATTAACTTATAGATTACTTCAAACTATCTAATGCACCTTGAGTTAGATTCCAAGTTAGCTTGGTCGTGTGTGTCCCCGTCGTTTGGGCGGCGTTAGCTGGGATATTCAAGTTAATATCATCAGCTGGCACACTAACGTGATATTCACCAGTTTGCTTGTTATCGGTATTAGGAACCAACACTGAAGCATCACCGGTAGTTGCTAATTGCGCAATTGCACTAGTTTTACTTGCAGCTACCTTTTCAAGGGTTTCAGTCCCAACAATCCCGCTTGCAATTGAGATATCAGCGCCTTGAACCAATTGGCCACTCTGACTTAAAGTCAAAGTCCAACCTTCTTCTGAGCCAGTTAAATCAGTAACAGTTGCACTCAAAGGTTCCTTAGCAGCTAACTTGTGTGCATCTAGTGAAATCGCATTGTCCGCACCAAAATCAATTGATGAAACACCGTTCAATGTCAAGTTCCCACCTCTAAATCCAACACTTGCAGTTACTGGTGTTTCGGGGTTAATTTGCTGTGATAAATCTTCAGTCGCTGCAAAAGCGCCCGTAGCAGGGAAAATTAATAACGCAAGTAACGCCATCATTCCAGTTACGATAATTTTCTTCATAATATTTCTCCAATACTTGTTTAGTAATTTAGGTATTTATCAGTAAGTTATTCTACTTCTACGAAATGCTTGCGAATTATACTTCAGGTTTAAGATTCTTGACCGTCTCCTCGTAATTCTTAGTAGCTTTTTCTTGGCTTTGGCGAATTTTAATCAACAATTCGCGCACCTTATCTTGCGTTTGCTTAGCATGCGTCAAATCATAAAAGTATCCTTCAACCAACTTCTTGGCGTTTGCATCGACTTTATCATTCGTAAACGCAATTAAGCGCAATGGATTAACTTCATGCAATTCCAAATCATCATCGTAATAACCGTAGATAACCGCTTCGCGAATCTTATCGCTACGTTCCGCGTATAACGCGATTTGACCAGATTCATCAAAGTTGCCTAATGCAATCTCATTGACATCCAAAACTACGATGTCAGTCGTTTTAATCTTAGCTATCTCGCTTGCACTATTGAGCTTGACACCAATTAATAAATTACTCTTTACTTGTTTGCTTACTTCTTTTGCCATTGTGTTGTTCTTCTTTCTTTAGATACATGGTGCCTAAACCCCACAGTACCAATGTCACTAACAACAACGCCCAGCCCGCAATTGTAGTATCCGTAAATTTATTCAATATTTTATCGTCCCCTATAATATTTAATTCAACCGTACTAATGTTCATTCGTGATAGATAAACTTAACGGCATTAACATTAGCCGTTGTTATTGGATATAATCGATCAACCCATGTGGTAGCATGCATCACACTTTTCGCATTCGAATCGTGCTTTAGTCCCAATGCATGCCCTAATTCATGGACGTCTGCAGTAATATACGCATTCTTACGACCACCCAATTCATGGACCCGTTTCGGATACATCGTAATATTATCTTTCACAATTACCCCAGTGTCAGCGTTTGCGGATAACAACGTGATACCACCAATTTGAGAATCAGTTTTACTGAAACCTTTACTAAAATGAACTTTTACTACACCATGCGTCTTAACTTCAGTAAAGTGCACAGCCTTCGTCTTATTCCACTTCTTAATCGCCAAGTTAAAATATTGCCGTTGTGCTTTTGATCCACCACTATATTGAACCGTGACACGCTTAATCTGTGGAACATGGTATATTACCCCGTCCTGTTCTAACACCGGTGAATGTCCTCCAGCAGCATCAACAGGAACTGCAACGCCCATTGTGAGGACTGTTATTCCTACTATTAATAATTGTTTACACTCGCTTAAATTCATTTACATTACACAACTAATTATTGGTCAGTCACGCTTATCCTCCTTCACACAGAAAATCATTCAAAAAGCAATTGGATATTTACCATTAATAATGAATAAAAATCCAATTTTATTCATTTAATTAGTTTCTCACTAATTAAAAACACTTATGTACGTAGCTATCATTTTTCCGAAACTAGCCCTGAGTTTCAATCGAATTCTAATAATAAGTCATAGTTAAGAATTATGCAACAGGTTAATTCACACAAAAATCACACAAAAATCACACAAATAACACCGGACGCTTATGCTTTTTTAATTTTTTTGAGATACTGGACGTTTATAATAACCAGATAATTATGCAACGATGTTTGTTTGTTGGGTAGATTAACTAACTTGAAAAAATAACTTATACTAAAATTTATGATTAATTATGCATTTTTTTACAAAAGCCTTATACAGCAAGCTACACAGATTAGGTACACTTAACATCCACGTAATTATTCACTTTTATTATCTATAATTCATGGAATTAACCGGTTAATTTTCCCCCTACTAACAAACATCAACCCAATATAGTAAAAAAGTTTTAAAATAAATTTTTTATTTACGTAATTTCTCACACAATTCCTATCAAATCAGCGTTAATGGTACCTTTCACAAAATAAAAAAACACTGTGAACTACCCAATAACCATGAGTGAATCCGTATATCAAATGGTTGCTACCCGTTGTCAAAGAATCACTTTATGCAATTTACGCAAAAAAATGGTTTCACACCGCAGATTATGCGTTGTAAAACCATTTAGTAACGAGGGATTAGCTACCCTCAAATTAATTTTGATTTACATTCTTGGCAATAGACTCACCTGTTACCTTTAATTCATCAATCAGCGCTCGCATATCATTAACACCTGGTTGTTCCATCTTTTTAATAATTGCCGTATTTTGATTCAAAAGCGTGTTAACTTCAAGACTGACTTCTAACGCTTTACGTTTCATGAATTCATTACGGTCATTATTAGCCTGTTCATTCTTTTGCAGATTTCCCGCCATCGTATTAATGTCAGTGGCAAGTTTACCAATCTCATCATGTTGCTTGACTGGTAATTCTACGTCATACTCACCATGTGCAATTCTGTGTGTTGCCCGTTGAATTCGATGTAGTCGTAAAATTATATATTGCACCAGTAAGAAGCTTAATAATACACCGATGATTATCGCAATCCAAAATGCCGCAAATAAATTGTTGTGCATTTGCATTTTTATCGTCTGTACATAACTCACTGACTCAGTTAGGGCTACCACTGCCACTAACTTGCCCTTCATCACATACGGTTTATAAACCGTCACTGCATTAGTCTTACCATTGGCATGATACACCGTCTTTTTAGTAGCATTCAATTTTTGCCAATCAGCATGGCTAACCTTAATCTTTTGCTGACTATTGTACACTAATTCATTATTTTGTTTATAGACCGTAAAATTAATTGCTTGTGTCTGCATTATCTTGGCATTTTGCTTTAAGCTTTGCTGATCAAATGCGACCATTTTTTTTGTTCTTGGATTATATAACATCGCATCCGACATCAATCCATTAGCATATTTTTCTAGCCTAATGTAACTATCCTTATAGACGGCCTTGGCGGAAAATTGCCCAAACAACATGCCCGCAGTCACCAGCACGGTAAGTATTACTAATATGAACGCTAATATCTGCTGATAAATAAGTTTCATTAGTTTTTTCTCCAGTGTTTTCAAAATTCAATTTATTGACGCCTATTTCATCGTTCCATTTTCACATGGCATAACTAATTCAAAAATTCATTTTCAATATTTTGATTAATTTGGTCTTGCGCTAAACTACCTATCCCGATATCATGCAAAATTTGCTGTTCGCGTTGATATACTGTTCGACTCGATTTCTTACCATCGAATCGCGAAAGGACCGCTAGCAATGGTTGCCCTTCATCTTCAATCATTCTGACTGCTTCTTCAAGGTATGCCGTAGTAACCATATTCTCAGGTAAGAATTTGGCCACCACTTCCACGGATACTAGCTTGGCAGCAACTTGCTGTTCAATTTGAAAAATCGTCTGGCTAATAGTTATCACTTTTTGCTTTGCTACTATTTTCCGTACCCCTAATGCATAGCGCTTTAGCAATAAAAAGAAGTTAATTACTATGAAACCAGCCACAATCACGAAAAGGATTACATATACTCGAATTATTTCTTCAAGTGAGTACTCTCCACTGGTGAAAACTTGAAATAATTTTGGTGATAAGAGCCCGAGAATTATCACAGCCAGCACAACTGAAGCGATAAAATTTATTGTATTTCTTTGAACTTTACTGGCAGCCTTTTCCGTCCGAATAACTGTTGTTCGTTGCTTTATCAACCTATCAACTTCCGCTAAACTTTCGGCCGCAATTTTTAAGTTTTGAATTTCATTCATTTTTGAGTCTTTTCTTTTTACGATTTATTTATTCTACTAAATTGTAGCAAAAACGACTTATTTGGCCCTATACTCCCAAAATAAGTCGTTCGTTGCATTTACCACTTCTATCGTAACTTTTTGAAGAACCACAACGCTTCTACACTACCAAGTAATGTTGTAACAACAGTTATCTTAGCCGCTACTTCACCAACTTCATTGCTTGGTGTTGTTGGGATATGGTAATTGTTCCAATAATTAGCGATTTTTACACCGGTCGATTTAACTGGTTGTGTTGCCTTTGTTAAGTGTTTAATTGTAGCAACATGCTTAGTTACCTTAAGCGCCGTAGCTACCGGATTAACAGCTGTTTGCTTTGCAACCTTTGCCGTATTTAATTCTACGCGGGGCACTTTAGCTTTATTAGTCGGTGTCGGTGCTAGGCGTTTAGTGATATCAACCTTAGGTGCTGGCACCGCATTTTTTGTAACATCTGTTGTAGTTTCACCCTTTGTAAGGGTTGCAACTGGAGCTGGTCCATGACCTGCAACGCTATTATCTACTGGACTATTCACCACCGGGCCTTCATTTTTGGTGTTAGTAGCTAGCACCGGAGTTTGTGGTACTGGATTTTCATCAGTTAACTGATTTTGACCAACCGGTTGCACATCATCATTAGCAACTGGTTCCGTATCACTGTGATGCCAGCCATGGATTCGCCCAGAATTAAAAATCATAATATTCCGCAACTGTGGATCATTGACCGTATTAATAATATTTCCGTCAGTCGCAACAAAAACATTAATTAACTTAATCGAGCGTAAATCAGCCCACCCATCAAAATCTAACGGTTCGTCGGTAATCATATTTGCAAACACAATGTTTTTAGTTGTATTTTTTAAACTTTGATAACCCGCCAAATCAAAATAATGATTAGCACGGTTAGCCGTTGCTCCATTAATTGTAATGTTACCGTCAGCGATATATTGTTTTAAACCCGTAATCTTGTCGTCGGTTAAATCTTTGAATTGGCGATTAGCGTAACTCATCGCTAACGTGTTTAACATGTCCGTTGAAAACGTGTTAGCTAAATCAGCTTTATCATTATTTGGTACTACGACCTCGTTTTCAACCGGTGTCGCTACCGCCGGGGTTTCCGGTATTGTCGTAGCGTTGGTCGTAGTTTCAGCTTTTGTTGTCGCAGTCGCTGGTTGAACTGGTACTACATCTGCTGTCTGTTTATCGCTGGTTGTTTGATTAGTTGGTACCTCATCAGCCGCAACGGCACTATCAACCGTTGATGTGCTAGTAGCGTTGGCATCTACGTTAGGCGCAGCTTCATCTGACGTGCTACTAGTTTGACTGCTAATAGCTTCAGTTGCCACTCGTTGATTGGCGCTAGCTTGATTAGGTACAAACAATGGGATTGCCACAATCAACGCAAGTGACATTGACATACTAATTTTTCGCTTCATTATCTACCCAGTCCTTTCACAAATTTACATTCACTTACAAATTTTACATAAATGAGCATTAATTTACACATTATAGCCCATTTCAGGCAGCTTGTAGACAACTTTCTGAAATATATTTCATGCCGTTAACAATCTATCCAACTTGTTCATTTAGCAATTAACACAAATAGACCTGATTCCCCTTATCTGGTAGGAACCAAGTCAGTTAAATATTGTTGCTACTTAATTACGAATTTCGTGCTTTAACTTTTTACTCAGCATTAGTGCAAGCGTAATGACAATACCGTTAGCTGACATTAACGTTGATAGTGCTAACTTAAACTGCATTACGTTATCAAAATAGTTATAGACCATAACATTACTTACAACCACCGTTGTAATCATGAATATTGCTATAAACGCCATTGTTTTAATTTTATCATTGCTCATAAGAATTTCCCCATTTACTTTATATTGGTTTGAAACATCTTATTAGCGTACCGAGAAAACATGTTTTTTTTTCGCTAAAGCTTCGTAATTTTTATGTTCATTGTATGAAAATAACTCGGCGTCCCACACAACCTACCTAAGTAATTAGTACCCAGTATTACATCTCAGTAAAATTTCCCTGTACGTACTCGGCAATCAATCCCTCACGCACGCCACTCTCTGAGAAGATAATTCGATCACTATCTAACATGCTGATCATCATCACCAGTGGCAAAAAGCCACCCACGATAATATCTGCTCGTTCTGCTTCCAAACCAGGAATTTCTAAGCGTTCAGCTAAATCCAGAGCAATCATTTCTCGGAACAAATCCAAGACGCGGTTAGCCGCCATCCGATACCCATGAAAATCTTGAATTCGCGTCATCGCCTGTTGTGTACGATCAATCCGCGCCAACGTCCGATTAGCCCCACCAAGCAAAACAATTGGCAAGTTAAAACCTTGACCAAACCACGCAACGTCTGAATATTGTTTTTGAATAAAGCGGGCAGCATCAAATAGCTTTGCCGCACTAATTACATCGCCCAGCTGGAACTGCTCAGACAAATTAACCGCCCCAAACGGAATACTAATCAAATTGCTTTTTTTACCATCTTTGATTAGCACCAATTCAACCGATGCCCCACCAGTATCCAACAACATCGCATCTTTCACGCTCAATGCTTGTGATGCCCCTAGATAGTCATAATATGCCTCATCGTCACCTGATAGTACTTGCACATCTAAACCAACTTCAGCTTTCACTCGGTCTAAAAATTCTTGTTGATTCGTAGCTTGCCGGACTGCCGCCGTCGTAATGGCACGCACAGTGACATCTTCTAAGTCCACATACATTGCTTTAAATTTAAGCAACGCAGTAATCACCCTATCCATTGCGTATGTCTGTAAGATTTTTTCGGCGCCCATACCCTCAGACATTCGGGTATCATCTTTAACCCGGATGATTTCCGTGTATGTTCCGTCAGCTTTAATATCTTCGACTACCATGCGGGTCGAATTTGAACCTAAATCCATGATTGTTAAATATGCCATTGCTAACCTGCTCTTTCATTTAATTAAGGTGAGATTTTTTCATTAATAGATTAGCACGATTAATTCTAAGTTGTTACTGGCTAACCATGCTAACAAAACTCCCTTAATTATAGCGCATCCGCCAAACTGCAACATACTCCGGTGTATCGTAAATGCTAATCTACCACCCAATTACGTTATTCTAGTTTCATAATCTTTGCGCATCAAAAAGGAGTCGTCTCAAACTTAGCCGACTCCTTTCTTAGCAGCATCAATCACTTAGCGAGATTAACATTGTCTCATTTAATTTGGTCATTTTACTATGCATTCTTAAGCAGCATTATGTCGGTGTTTCAATTCGTTCAGCACCAATAGCATACCTTCATCGTCATCATAGCCTTCCGCAATCTCGTAATACATTTTCAACTTGAAATCATCCCATTTACGGATTGCTTCTGAAAAATCAACAAGCGCTTCTGGTTCTAACACAAACGCACGGTTGTCATTACCACGATTTTCATCGTCATCACTGGCAGCCTTTATTGCACCCGCCCCAAACAATAAGACAAAACCGATTACAATTATCATTACAGTAATTAATATTCCCATTTTTTCACCACTCATTTTTATTTTCGAATTTACGTCTTCGATTGACGGTCGCCTGTTTTATATTAAAGTCATAAAAAAGTCACTAAATTTTCAACATTTTTATATATTAACGTATCTCAATAGTTTTCGCAACTTTATTTATAACTAGTATAAGTTTTACATTATGTTAGTTTGATATTGTTAATTCCACGCTTATTTCTCGCTATTTTTCCATTGCGTAATTTTATCTTTTTATAACCAACGATGTATAAGGATACAAAAAACGGCCACCAATATTGGTAGCCGTTCGTATTTAAACTGATTTAATATAATTAATCCCGTCCGCTTTTGGTCCTTTGACCTTACCAAAGAAGACTGATAAAACAATGACAGTTAAGACATATGGGAAAATCGCCAAATACACTGATGGTACGTTTTTAATGACTGGTAATTGTGCGCCAATCACGGCTAATGACTGTGATAAGCCGAAGAACAATGCTGCACCCATAGCACCAAGTGGATTCCATTGGCCAAAAATCATCGCAGCTAAGGCAATGAACCCTTGGCCGGCAATTGTGGCCGCGCCAAAGTTCAATGCGACTGATTCAGCATAAATTGCCCCGCCAATACCACCTAGAATGCCTGAAAGGAGGACACCACTCATCCGTAACCCGTAGACATTCAAACCTAGCGTATCCGCTGCTTGTGGATTTTCACCAACTGAACGTAAGCGTAAACCATAGCGTGTCTTGTAAAGCAGGAACCATGCTAGCACCGCTACAATCACCGCTACCCAGGCAGGTGCTGATGTATTATGGAAGAAAATATTCCCGATAACTGGAATTTTGTTCAATAATGGCACATCAACGTAACCAAAATTTTGTTGAATCATGTCAGTTTGACCCTTGTTGTAAATCACTTTAATCAAGAACACACCTAGTGCTGGCGTGATCAAATTAATAACCGTACCAGAAATAATGTGGTCCGCCCGTAAGAAAATTGTGGCCACCCCGTGGACTGCAGCCGTTAAAGCACCAACTAGTGCTCCTACTAACAAACCTAACCATGGCGTTGCCGCACCAAATTCCTTGGCAAATGATAAATTAAAGACCACCGATGAAAATGCGCCCATGACCATGATACCTTCAAGACCAACGTTAACAATCCCACCACGTTCAGAGAATGTGCCGCCAATTGCGGTAAAGATAAGTGGTGCCGAGTAAACCATCGTTGTTGAAATCAACAATGCAAAAATTGCTTCAATTGACATTAGGCTTCATCTCCCTTCGTAGGTTTTTTCGATTCCGAACCATCGCTTGTTTCCTGCTCACCATTTACCACTGCTTTATCCGCGCCATTAGCTGTTACTGGCACAAGGAGTGGATTTGGCTTGGTTGTCACTTTTCGGAAACGAGCAATCAACAAACGTACCACGTAGTTAATCCCAACGAAGAAAATAATCGCTGCAATAATAATATCCACTAATTCAGTTGGCACACCGGTAAAGATTGGCATCCCTAAGCCACCGATTTTTAATACTGAAAATAGTGCTGCGCCTCCCACCAAACCAAGGTATGAACCACCACCAAGCAATGCTACCGCCATTCCATCAAACCCAACTCCAGGAACCGCATTTTGGACGAACACGTTTTGATAAGTCCCAAGACCATCAACAACGCCAGCTAAACCAGCCAATCCACCAGAAATCACCATCGCAATTGTGGCAGTCCGACGATCAGAAATCCCAGCATAACGTGCAGCTGAATCATTCAAACCAACTGACGTAATTTCCAAGCCTAATGTGGTTTTCTTCATCACAAACCACACAACAACGACAACAATAATGGCGATAAATAAACCGATATTCAAGCTTGAACCGTTAGTTAAATTAGTCAACCAACTAGCACGCAACGAAGCGTGGTTACTGATTAGTACCGAAGATTCAGTTGTTGCTTTAATGCTCTTTTTAAAAGTATTTTGCACTAATGAATTACCCACATATAAAATGATGTAGTTAAACATAATTGTGGTAATAACTTCACTGGAGCCAAAGCGCGCCCGTAACCAACCAGGGATCATTCCGGCCACCGCACCAAGCGCAATCCCGATAATAATCGTGGTTGGTAACAAGATGAGCTTAGACAACGTTGGAAAACTGAGTGCAAACCACACAGAACCAAACCAGCCTGCCATTGCTTGACCAGATAGTCCAATATTGAAGAACCCGGCCGCTTGAGCAACCATGAACCCGGCCCCAGTCAACAAGAGTGGTGACATTTGGCGTAACACTTCACCAATACTTTGTGGCGTTCCGAATGCTGATTGTAAAAGTGAACCATAACCAGCAATCGGATTAAAACCAGAAACCAACATAATAATGGCTCCAACTAGTAAACCTAAGACCACTGATAAAATAGCCACTAAGCCATTATCTTTACGTGTGACTTCAATCATTAAGCTTGACCTCCTGCTAGTTCTTTACGTGCGGTTTCTAGTGACATCCCCGTCATCAACAGGCCGAGTTCTTGTTTTGTCGTTGCTTTGGCATCAACAATTCCAATAATCTTACCTTGGTTAATTACGGCAATCCGATCAGATACATCTAAAATTTCATCTAATTCAAAACTAACTAATAAGACCGCTTTACGGGCGTCACGTTCATTAATCAAAGCTTTGTGAATATATTCAATCGCACCAACATCTAAACCACGGGTTGGCTGCGCGGCAATCACCAAACTCGCATCACGGTCTAATTCCCGGGCAATCACGGCTTTTTGTTGATTACCACCAGACAACGCACCGGCATTAATCAATTCAGATGATGTCCGTACATCAAATGTTTCAATCAAATCACGAGCATGTTGATTAATTTCTTTGTAATCCAACACCCCATGTTTTGAATGCGGACGTTGATAATAAGTTTGCATTGCCAAATTTTCAGCAAGCGTGAGGTCAACTTGTAACCCAAAGCGTAACCGATCTTCAGGAATGTGGGCCAAGCCTTTTTCAGTGATTTTACGTGGTGGCCGATTAGTAATATCGTCACCCGTCAAAGTAATTTTCCCAGCATCCGTATGCGTCAAGCCAGTCAACGCTTGGACTAATTCAGTTTGGCCATTACCGTCAACCCCGGCAACACCAAGAATTTCACCTTCATGAATTTGAAGTGATAAATCATCAACCATGGCCACGCCACGGCTATCTTTAACTGTGATATGGTCAACATCTAAGATAACTGCTCCTGGAGTAGCCGGTTCCTTTTCAGTCGTAAATGAGACCTTGCGTCCCACCATTTTGTCGGCCAATTCTTGTGATGAAACCCCCGCAACATTGAAAGTTTCAATACTTTCACCAGCACGGATAACCGTCACACGGTCGGCAGCTGCCTTGATTTCATCAAGTTTGTGGGTAATTAAGATAACGGCTTTACCTTCAGCTGCCATCGCTTTCATAATACTTATCAATTCTTGAATTTCTTGTGGCGTTAACACTGCGGTTGGTTCATCAAATATCACAATATCCGCACCACGATAGAGAGTCTTTAATATTTCGACCCGTTGTTGCTGGCCAACTGAAATATCAGCAATTAACGCATTTGGGTCAACTTGTAATTGATACTGGGTTGATAATTTAGTGATTGCTTTGGCAGCATCCTTTAAGTTCAAACGCCCCATTTTAGTTGTTTCGTTCCCTAAAATGATGTTTTCCGTCACTGTGAAGGCATCCACGAGCATAAAGTGTTGGTGCACCATTCCAATTCCCAAACGTGTGGCCGCCGATGGATCCGGAATCGTAACTTTTTCACCGCGAATGAAAATATCACCACTCGTTGGTTGCAATAATCCCGTCAACATATTCATCAACGTTGACTTACCGGCACCATTTTCGCCAAGCAAGGCGTGAATTTCGCCAGCTTTAACATCTAAATTAATGTTCTTATTCGCATAAAAGTTACCAAAAGCTTTGGTAATGTTTTTCATCTCAATAACTGGTCGATCAGTCATTTGCGTGCTCCTTTTTAATTACAAGAATTGAGTTTTGCTAGTTATACATGTTTTAAATTAACTTCTATAACTAACGAAGTGAAAATTTTTATAGTGGACTATTTCCAGCTATGTACACCGATGGCCGACAAACCACTACAGGTTTATCGACCATCGTATAATTTATTTAATTAACTAAGCTTACTTAGCTGGGTGAACCGGAACTTTGATGTCACCAGCAATAATCTTCTTAGCGGCTGCTTGTGTTGCAGCATAAGTCTTATCATCCATTGAGTCCTTGGCAAGTGAAACACCCTTGTCGCTCAAACCGAATGAGATAATCTTGCCACCAGGGAACTTACCATCTTGGGCGTCCTTAGCAACGTCACCAACTGCTTGGCCAACTTCCTTCAATGCAGATGCTAAAGTGAAGTTTGACTTAACACCCTTTGAATCAGTGTAATCACCGTCAGCTTTTTGGTCACGGTCAACACCGATAACCCAAACTTTGTCAGCAGCGGGCTTCTTTTCGTTCAAAGCCTTGGCTTCAGCGAAGACACCATTACCAGTTGCACCAGCAGCTTGGTAGATAATGTCAGCGCCGTTAGCGTACATTGCAGCGGCGATTGTCTTACCCTTAGCAGCATCGGCGAAACTGTTAGCGTATTGTACGTCAACCTTGATCTTAGGGTTAACTGAAGTTACACCAGCTTGGAAACCAGCTTGGAATGTGTCAATAACGTCACCCTTGATACCACCGACAAAACCAATCTTGTTCGTCTTAGTCGTCTTGGCAGCAGCCACACCAGCTAAGTATGAAGATTGTTCTGAGTGGAATGTGATTGAAGCAACATTCTTCATACCAGGAACGACATCATCAACAATTGCGTAGTTTGTCTTTGGGTTTTGTGCAGCAGCGTCTTTAACTGCTTGTTCCAATGAGAAACCAATGGCGAAGATGGTGTTGTACTTAGCTTGCACAGCTTGTTGCAAGTTTGGCGTGTAATCAGATTCAGATGAAGATTGGAAGTAGTTGTAACCGTTAACTCCCTTGCTCATACCATTATCTTTACCGTACTTTTCTAAACCTTCCCATGCTGATTGGTTAAATGAGTGATCATCAATACCACCATTATCAGTAACCAAGGCAACGGACTTCATATCTGACTTAGATGATGAACCCTTTGATGAATTGTTACCACAACCTGCAAGTGTTACAAGTACAGCTGCGGTGGCTGCCACAACTAAAAGTGAGCGTAAGTGCTTCATGAGATATCCTAGCCTCCATGTGTGTAGGGAATGTAAAATTGCATTTCTTTCAATAAAAGTACTATACCAGATAAACGAACTATTGAAAAGGGTATATTTTAATCGTTCGTCTTTTTCTTCATATTCAATTAATAAACGTGCAAACTTCGCATAACCTTCATACAAGTCACAACTTTCACGAACGTTCAGTGATGACGGGTGATAAAACCTTTTACTAAATACATAAGAAAAAAGGTATCACATCCATTAGAATGCAATACCTTTTTACATCATTATTTGCGTCTTATAATTCAGGTCCAAAAAATATCCGAACGTTGAATTATGCCACTTTTTTCACGAGGGTCTTTTTGGCAGTTGAGTTTGAAGCGACCAACTTAATTTTAGTCCCCTTTTTCAACTTTTTGTGGAGCTTAATTGTAAATTTACCGTTAGTTTTTGAAGCTTTCGCAGAACCAAGCTTCTTACCTGTCTTAGCATCATAAAGCTTGATTGTTGCCTTCTTAGTTGCTGTTCCGGTAACCTTGGTTGTTTTGTGTGATGCCTTAACAGCCTTCAACACAACCGCCTTCTTGGTAACTTTCTTAGTCGCAGTGTTAGCTTTCTTAACCGCTGCATTCGCAGTTGCCAATTGAGCTTGTACCTTAGCTAACGTTGCTGCATCAGCTTTTTTAGTGGCCGCTAATACTGCTGCTGCCGCATCTAACTTAGCTTGTGCGTCTTTGGCTGCTTTATCTGCTGCCACCGTTGCTGCCGCTAATTTTGATTGGGCATCCGCATTTGCTTGTTTGGCAGCGTCTAAATCGGCTTGTAATGAAGCAATTTGGAGTGAAAGTGCAGCAGCGCCGTTCGCATCCAAAATCCGACCAGCAGTTGGTGCAGTAAAGTCTTTACCACTTGTAGCCATATCTGAGAAGTAAGTACTAAAGAAATCAGTATCTACGCCAACACTTTCAACAAGCTGAGTACCCTTGAAGCCACTGTAACCATCACCACCACCCCAAAGGAAGTCGTTGATTGCTACGTTATAAGTCTTGTTTTCATCAAGCTTTTGACCAGCATTGGTGTAAATATCCTTCACCGCCGTCACTTGCTTACCGTTGGTATCAAGACCACCAGCAACCACTGACTTAGCAAATTCAGCCGTATCAACAGTGTATTTAAGGCCCGCAAATTGTAAGTTCCGGTTTTCAGCCTTGAAGTTTTGGTTCAAGACTTGGCGAATTTGGGCACCGGTCATTTCAACAACATCGACAATGTTACCAAATGGTTGCACGGCAGCAACTGCACCATAAGTGATGTAGCCAGCCGCGTTAGTTTGTAAATCAAGTCGCACACCACCAATGTTCGTCATGGCAAAATCAACTTTTTTAGCACTACCTTGGGCAGCCAATACCTTGTTAGATTGCGCCAATTGACCATCTGCAACAATATCACCAACGACAGATTCACCCAAGCTGTTTTGTGCTTTGGAAATTGTTTGACCATCCGCTACGTGGACTAATTGACGGTTAACCGTGTTAGCGACGCGACTTTCAGCATCTGTCACAATTCCCTTAACTTTGTTAGCTGACGCTGAAAGGTATGAACCATCAGCCGCTGTTAATGAAGGGTCATCAGTGGCATTCAAGACTGGGTAAACATTCGCCGTCGCATTGTTATCGAAGTCCTGTGTCTTAGGGTCAATGTACCCAACGAAATCATCAAATGCCTTTGATTGGTTCAAAGCTTGAACAACGTGGGTTTCATTACCATTTGCACTCTTAATAATTCCGTTTGCATATTCGTGTGAGTGACCAGCCACATATAAGTCCACTGAATTATCAGGATCTTGCTTGTTCAACTTGTTCATGATATCGACAGTGTCTTCTTGTGGTACAAACTTACCGCTCGCATCCTTAGTCATACCCAATGCGGTGTGTCCCATAACTACAATCGCTTTTACACCTTGCGCTTGTAGTTCAGCAGAGTATTTCGCAATTGTATCTGCTGGGTCGAGGTAGTTGAAAGAACCATAGTTAGCTACAAGGGTTAAGTTAGGCATGTCAGTTGTCAAAATACCGATAAAACCGACCTTGGCAGTTGTGCCATCTGCGTTCTTAACTTCCTTGATTGTGTAAGGCTTCCAACCAAATGGAATTGCATCCTTGGCACCAAATTCAGCGCTAGCTTCCTTGTTAGTCACGTTGGCAATAACCACATCAGCACCTAAGCCAGTTTGGTTATAGTCAGCAATCAAATCATTATTTTGTGTTGCGCTTGCTGGATTACCAGCAGTCGCAATCCGGTTAAATTCGCCGAGTCCTTCATCAAATTCGTGGTTACCAAGCGTCGCAATTTGGATGCCCATCGCATTAGCAATATTTACCGATGGTTCATCTTGCAAGAAAGCTGAGCTAGCAGGTGATGCACCAACCAAATCCCCTGCTTCGACACGAATCGAGTTCGTTGTAGCAGCATTAGGGTGCGCTGCCGCAAAACCACTGCTTGCTTTATCAAGATAAGCCGCCAAACGTGGGGCAGTTCCAGTGTTACTGTACTTAGTACCCGCGTTGCCAGCAAGAATATCGGCCGCGTTTGGAATTGTTGCTGAGTTACCGCTAACATTCAAAGCACCGTGAAAATCATTAAAGCCCAAGATTTGTACGGGAATGTCATCGCTATACTTAGCTGGATCCAATGGTGCATATTGTGGACCTGCCGTTTGAACCTTGGCATCTGATGTTGGAACTAGCTTGTCCGCTGCTGGCGCTAAATCGCTACCAGTAGAAGATGAATCTGCGAAACTGGCAATTGGTGTTGCTGAAAGAAGTAAAGATGCAACTGCCACGCTACGAAGAATGTTCGAAAATAACCGCATAATATGTGAAGCCTCCTTTGTTTATGTTAGGAATATAGCATATAACCCGAACATTGTACAACACCCAACTTTCACAAAAAGTCAAACAAAACGACTCAAATATTACAAAATCCGTTATTTCTTAGGCATTTCATCAACTTTTATGAGATTTACAAAACTTAAACATTCACAAAACCTTTACACCCATAGTTCGTGTTTTACACAATCTAATTAATTCTAAATACTAACCGCAACTCACGTGGTACGCCACGGCAGAAGCAGCATGGTGTAGATTTGATTTCCAAATGCTCCATTAGCAAGTGATGATATTCAAACTAATGAAGTGCCTAATGAAATTATTTTTCGGCGGGGCGGACACCGAGAATGGGAAGTGATTCATCACTTCGCTCAAGCGAAATGGTCGTGCTTATGTAATACAAAAAACTTCGCCATTCTCTTCAGGCGAAGTTCTTTGACTCGATTTATTCTAGCGTAGGATTGTCGTTTCTGTACTTTTCAATCATCGAATTACTAAGCTTCTGACCCTCAGCACTTTTCTATACTACTGCGGCCTATGGTTGGTAACTATTTTTCGCTAGTTTGAACATTATTCCTAACTAACGGAGTGACTGTAAATTACTTGGCGGTCGCAGACTTTACACCGCGACTGGGGTGATATGTGTGCAGCACATGTCGCCGCTGAGGGTGAGCTGAGGCTTCTTAGGAATTTATTCCTTAGAAGCCCAGCTTACCCGAATTTGCCAAAACCGCACTTCAGCTTGGCAATGTGCTTCCAGCGTGGTGCGCCAAGTAATTTACTGGCACGCAGTGGCCAAGTTTATTCAATCCTACGTCAGACGGAATAGATCCAGTTCTTTCTGCGTAGCATATCAATATCGTTAATCTTCCCACACTTCTTTAGCAATCAAGCGTGCTAAATCAAGTTTGGCCCATTGCTCACCATCCGTGAGTTTGTTGCCCTCTTCGGTTGAGGCAAACCCACATTGGGTAGATAATGCTAAATTACTTAGTGGCACATAGTTTGTCGCTTCGGCAATGCGCGCCTTCACTAAGTGGCGTCCTTCAAGTTCAGGGAATTTTGAAGTAATTAAGCCTAGCACAATTTTTACATTTTCACGGTTGTTCCAAATCGTGGCAATTGGTGCTAAATCGCCGGAACGATCGTTATCGTATTCCAAGAAGAAACCGTCATAGTTCAGTTCGCTCAAGTAATGCGCCACCACTTCATAACCACCTTCAAACAAGAACGTTGATTGGAAATTCCCCCGACAAATGTGTGTCGTAATCGTTAAATCATCAGGTAAGTCCGCAATTGCCTGGTTGATTACACGGATTGAATCTTGAGCAATTTTTTCAAATGGCGCCCGTGCTTCAGCATCATCCTTGAATTCATTCAACTTCGTAATCAAGTATGCCCAAGTCGTATCATCAAATTGAATGTAGCGGGCACCTAATTCATAGAAATGTAGCACTGTATCGTGGTACGTTTTTGCTAAATCATCCAAGTATTCATCCCAAGTTGCATAAAATTCCAGGGCACGGTCTGACCGATTGTCACGGAATAACAAACTTGGTGAGGGAATCGTTTGCTTAGCTTCTGAGCCGGCCGGCAAAATTGATTGTAAATAGCTGAACGCTGCATAGAATGGGTGATCAGGATTTTCGCTCACCTTACCCGTAATTTGCACATTATCGGTTCGCGTGTGTTCGCCATGGAACTTGTAACTTGCTTCATAGTCATACTTATCAACGTTAGTTAAATTCCACAAAAAGTCGAGGTGCCACCACGAACGTGAGAATTCACCATCCGTCACTGCGTGCAAGCCATGCTCATGTTGAAGTTCAACAATCTTCTTTACTTCAGCTTGTTGAATCGTCAAAAATTCAGCATCCGTGATTTCACCAGCACGATGGCGTGTCAGAGCATCCTTCAAAGCATCGGTTCGTAAAAGTGAACCGACTTGGTCAAAATCATAAGGTTTAGTTAATGTCGTAGTTTTTGTCAAAGTTTCTGCCATGATAATTATCCTCAGTTTTCTGTTTGGGTTAGTAATTAAATTATTTTATATTCTGTTAACCGCCCGAGCCAAAATAAATTTCACCATTCTGTGGCACCAAAGCAGTTATGATTACTGTAAATTTTTCCGTGTTCTAACAAATGTTTCACGTGAAACGCTAGATAATGTCTTGAGTTTTTCCATAAAAAGCAAAAAAACTCGCCCTAAACTAATGTATCGCTACAAAAGTCTAGGACGAGTTTCCCCGTGTTACCACCTATCTTCGTTATCACCTTAAGTGACAACCTCAACAACTACTTATCGTCCTCTAGAAAAACGATGCATAGTTGGCGGTATGATAACGGACCGGACCGGATTACTTGCTTGCACTTGTAATCAAACTCAAGGCTCATCTTCGTTAGCTTTTCGAATCTGCCCTTTCACCAACCGACAGTCGCTTGAAATCTACTACGCTAATTACTCTTCCTCGTTAAATGTTCATTAGAATCTACTCACAATATACTCATTATTTTTTAAGGTGTCAATGGTTTTTCACTATTTGTTTGAATTATTCGCTTAAAAGCCATTCTTTTATCGGCAAAACGTTAACTCCCTCAACTGATCTCGTACCATTATCGACACCAACAATTAACGTTTTAAGATAATTATCTGGAATCTCAAGCAAATTTTCAATTTCCCGATTACTATCGCGTGGTATTTCATAAGTTACCTGATAATATTCCTTATTACCATTTTTGGATGCAACAAAATCGATTTCCTTGCCATTAATCTCGCCAAATTTCACTTTATATCCTCGGCGTTTCAACTCAATAAACACTAGGTTTTCAAGCTGATTACCTAAATTAGTTCCCTGCGATTCGATTTGCGAATGCCACAAGCCATTATCAACTGTGTAGTATTTTGAATTGGCACGTAGTCGCTCACTACCTCGAATATTGGCATGTTCAACTGTGTAAAATAAATATGCTTGGTCCATCTTTGCCATGTAATTTTTCAACGTTTCTGAGTTAATGTTAAAACCAACATCTTTCAAACGATTTTTAATTTTGTTTAAATTAACTTCACTTGTAATTGAATCCATTAGTAATAATGCCAAAGTATCTAGAATTTCCTGATTACCTTTTGGAATTCGTAATGATATATCACGTAGTAAAATACTGTCGTAGATGCTACTCAACTCTTGTAGTTTTGAGTCATCGGGCGCCGTTTGACCAACCACACTTGGCATACCACCCAAATACATATAGTCAGCAAACGCTTGGTTAATTGCTGTCTGATCATGTATTTCTATTTTTTTCAACTCCACGTATTCTTTAAATGAAAATGGATACACCTCAATTTGCACGTAGCGTCCAGATAACAAAGTTGCCATTTCACCAGACAAAATTGACGCATTTGAGCCAGTTACATAGATGTCAGCATCAAAATCTACTCGTAAACTGTTAATAATCGCTTCCCATTCCTGAACTAGCTGGATTTCATCAAAAAAATAATACGTTTTTTCATTCTTTGCTGAATTCTCTGCTAGAAAACCGTAAAACAAATCTGGATTATTTAAATATTTTCGGTTCGTAAATGATTCAAAATTCAGATATATCACGTTCGGGTTATCGTATTCAGTTTTTATTACTTCACGAATTTGTTCCAGCAAAACTGATTTACCAGAACGGCGCACGCCAGTAATAATTTTAATAAATTCATTTCCAATTAACGGCTTAACTACTTTCATATATCGTTCACGCGCAATCATCTTAACACCCCCAAATTATTTTAACTTTATTATATCTCAAAAAGCATACAAATTTGTACTATTTCTCCTATATTTCACCAAAAACATACGCCAGTGTATGTTTTTGGTGAAATTAACGTAAAAGCATACATTCGCGTATCAAAAAAAGATGCAAAACTCCGCATCAATAGCTGGGTTTTACATCCTTTTGCATGTTATTTATCTGTTAGAACTTACCGAAGTAGTCCACACCCATTGCGTGGCGAACTTCTTGAACGGTTTGAGTAGCAACGGCGTTCGCTTTTTCAGAACCTTCCTTCAACATATTCATCACAAAGTCCATGTTTTGGGCGTATTCGTTCCGACGTTCGCGAACTGGTGCCAATTTGCCTTCGAGGACATCAATCAAGTAACGCTTGATTTTCATATCACCGAGACCACCGTGTTGGTATTGTGCCTTAAGTTCAGCGACCTTTTCCTTATCGTCATCGAAGATATCAAGGTAAGTGAAGACCATATTGCCTTCAACGTGACCAGGATCATCAATGTTGATGTGTTCAGGATCCGTGAACATTGACTTAACTTTCTTAGCCAATGTGTCTGAATCATCGCTCAAGTAAATGGCATTGTTTAATGATTTAGACATCTTAACCCCGTCAAGACCAGGAATCCGGCCCATCCCCTTAGGTGGGAAGTAGCCTTCTGGTTCAACCAAAACTTCACCATAGATATTGTTAAATGAACGCACGATTTCACGCGCTTGTTCCAACATTGGTTCTTGGTCATCCCCAACTGGCACAACCGAGGCCTTAAAGGCTGTGATGTCAGCTGCTTGTGACACTGGGTAAATCAAGAAACCGGCTGGAATACTTTCACCAAAGTTTTTTTGTTGGATTTCAGTTTTTACCGTTGGGTTGCGTTGCAAACGTCCCAATGATACTAAGTTTAAGTAGTATTCAGTCAATTCTGACAAAGCAGGAATTTGTGATTGCACAAAAATCGTTGACTTAGCTGGATCAAGGCCGACAGCTAGGTAATCCAAGGCAACTTCCGTCAATGAACGGCGAATTTTTTCAGGGTCACGTGCATTATCCGTCAAAGCTTGCTTGTCGGCAATCATGATGAAGTTTTCGTATTCACCAGAGTTTTGCAAATTAACCCGGTTTTGGAGTGAGCCTACCCAGTGACCAATGTGGAGCTTACCAGTTGGGCGATCACCTGTTAAAATGATTTTCTTATCAGTCATTATTTATTTTCCTCAGCTTCTTTATGACCTTGTGCAGTCCGATTGTAGAAGTTTTCTTTCGTAGTTTGGCGGGCACGTGCAATTCCCAATCCTTCAGCAGGAATGTCATCGGTAATCGTTGAACCAGCTGCAGTCATGGCCTTAGCACCGATGTTAACTGGCGCAACAATTTTACTGTTTGAACCAATAAAGGCGTGGTCACCAATCGTGGTGTGGAACTTGTTAACACCATCGTAGTTTACAAAAATCGTACCAGCACCGATGTTGATGTCTTCACCAAGGTCAGCATCGCCAACATAAGTTAAGTGGCCAACTTTTGTGCCTTTACCGAGGGTGGCTTTCTTAACTTCAACAAAGTTACCGATGTGGACGTTTTCGCCAACATCACTCTTTGGCCGTAAGTGCGCAAATGGCCCAGCGTTTGAGCCTTGGTGCATGATTGAGTCTTCGATTTGTGATGAAGTAATCGTCACGTTGTCTTCGATTGTTGAATCAATAATTGTTGAGCCAGCAGTAATCACCACATCGCTCCCAATTACTGAGTTTCCTTTAATGAAAACGTTTGGTTCAATTGTCGTGTCATTCCCAATCACTACGTCTGATTCAATGTATGTCGTCAATGGATCAATCAAAGTCACCCCATTGCGCATGTGCTTTTCATTGATACGCTTACGCATCACTGCATTCGCGGTTGCCAAGGCCACACGGTCATTAACACCCATACTTTCATCGAAATCATCCATTTGGTAGGCGCCGACAACATGGCCTTCACCCTTCAAAATTTCAAGTGTATCAGGCAAGTAGTATTCACCTTGTGCGTTATCATTCGTCACTTCAGCTAAAGATTGGAACAATAATTGGTTATCAAACACATAAACCCCAGTGTTGATTTCCGTCACCGCTTGTTCAGCTGCGTTGGCATCTTTTTGTTCGACAATCTTATCGACGTTACCATCACCACCACGGATAATTCGACCATAACCTGATGGATCTGGTGCTTTTGAAGTTAAAACGGTAACGGCATTGCCCTTCGCTTCGTGGTCAGCGTACAATTTGTTGAACGTTTCTGCTGTGAATAATGGTGAATCACCACTAACAATCAACGTTGTCCCAACGGCATCACCAATCAAAGGTTCTGCTTGTTGGACGGCATGACCCGTTCCAAGTTGTTCAGCTTGGAGCGCATATTGTGTTCGGTCGCCAAGCAAATTTTTCACCGCATCGGCACCATGACCAACAACGGTCACAACGTTATCAACACCTGCTTTTTCAATTTGCGTCAAAACATGATCAACCATTGCCTTACCAGCAACCGGCTGGAGCACCTTATAAAGCTTTGATTTCATTCGCGAACCCATACCGGCCGCTAAAATAATTGCATTCCGTGTCATAATTAGTCCCTACTCTTAAATATTTTTATATTTTCGCTACTTAATAGTAAAAAAGCGCTATCCGCTTATTATTTTACCGCAAATGACGCGCTAATAGCTTATTTTTACCCGAATTGTTAATATTTCGACAAATTAGATAGTATTGGTCAAAATTTTTCTAGCGTGAAATTTAGGTATGTGTCTCAGATTGATTCCCACTACGAGGCTGGAAACAGTCTGGACACCGTGATGGAAGACAAGCATTTGAAGCTTGGCTCGCTGACGCGGTAACCATCTTCACAAATCCATAATCAGTAACGAAACCCGTTACTGATTATGCCATCACGGTGCGAGCTAAAGTCCAGCCTGTTTCCAACCTCTTCGTTAGTTTGAGCAGGCAATCTGACTAGTAATATGCCATAATATTTCAACGTTGAGCACTCTGGCCAAATAAAAACGGACACCGCAACTAGCTGCGATGTCCATCTTTGCTATTAATTAAAAAATTGGCTTACATCAAATAAGGGCCTAACCCGGCTACTAATTATTCACCAAAAATTTCCGTTTCGTAGTTACCAGGCGCAACAGTAATACCTTCACCATCGGAAGTTAATGTATCAACTTGAATCAATGATGTGTATTTCGTAACCACACGTTCGCTAACGAGGCCTTCAGCGAAGACTGCCGCACCAACGACAGTTCCTTCAAATTCACCAACAAGGCTCATCATCCCCTTGATAGTTCCACCAGCCTTCATAAAGTCATCGACAACCAACACACTTGAGCCGGTTGGCAATGAACGGCGTGACAATTCCATTTTTTCAACGCGTTTTGATGAACCCGTCAAATAGTTAACTGACATCGTTGGCCCTTCAGTGATTTTTGAATCATTCCGGACAATCACAAAAGGCACGTTCAATTCTTCAGCCACAGCTTGGGCGACTGGTACACCCTTCGTTGCGGCAGTCATAACGGCATCAATATTATCGTTCAAGTATTGAGTCGCAATCAAACGGCCAACGCGACGCAAAATTTCGGGACGGCCGAGTAAATCTGACAAGAAGACGTAGCCACCAGGTAAAACCCGGGTACCGTCACTAACTTCTTCAACTAATTCGTCAATAAATTCAGCGGCATCTTCGCGGGTCATGTATGGTGTAAATCGCGCACCACCGGCAGCTCCAGGTAAAGTTTCCAATAATCCAATTCCGCGTTCTTGGAAAGTCCGCTTCAAAATCGTTAAATCTTCGGAAATTGATGACTTGGCAGAATCATAGCGTTCAGCAAAGTGGGTCAAAGAAACCAATTTGCGTGGTCGTTCTAATAAGTAGTTAGTCATATCGACTAAACGGTCGGCACGGCGTATTTTCATAAATATTTTCCTCGTAATTGTATTGGACTTAGAAGCTCAAATGGCTCCTCGTAATTGTATTGATTTTGGCAGTCTAGTGACGCCGGATAATTTTATTGTTCAAATTCTTAACATTAATTTTTTGACATTAATCACCATTAATTATAGCACGAACGTTCGGATATGGTTGAATTTTAGCACATTTTGCTAAATAATTTTACATTTGTTATTTTTTTATAATTCTCCGCCATAATTTTAGTTAATCTCGAACTTTAAAACATCTTTTTATTTCTTTGTTCGCCTTTTAGTTGGATATCTCCTTCAAATCATGCTAAGATATCAGTATTCATTAATTGTGTATCTAGTTATTCATACTGTATTTCTGTTAATTGAGTTACCGGTACACACTAACGCATTAGCATTTATCAACGACATTAACTAGTAACATTTATCAAAATCAACTATAGAGGTATTGAAATCATGGAAAGCATTAACCGTTATTTCCAAATCAAAGAATCAGGTTCCACGATCCATCGCGAGTTCATCGCTGGCTTAACGACCTTCTTCTCAATGGCGTACATTCTCTTCGTTAACCCGCAAGTTTTAGGGGCTGCCCACATGGATGCCGGTGCGGTCTTCACAGCAACTGCAATCGCCACTGCCTTTGGAACATTAGTCATGGGGATTTTTGCTAAATATCCCATCGCGATTGCTCCTGGTCTTGGGGTGAATGCCTTCTTCGCTTACTCAGTTGTTATCGGGATGAAAGTTCCTTGGCAAACGGCAATGGCCGGCGTGTTCGTCGCATCCGTTATTTTCTTAATTTTGACATTTTTCCACGTGCGTGAACTCGTTATCAACGCGATTCCACGTGAAATGAAATTAGCAATCGCCGCCGGGATTGGTTTGTTCATCGCCTTTATCGGCTTACACGAAGGTGGCTTGGTTGTCGCTAACGCTGATACCGTCGTTGCCCTTGGTTCATTAACCGTCCCAACGACTTGGTTAACAATTTTTGGTCTATTAGTTTCATTTATTCTCTTAATCAAACGGGTGCCAGCCGCTATCTTTATCGGCATGGTTTTAACTTCAATCGTCGGTCTTGTAACTGGTTTGATTAAAGCACCCCACGCTATTGTCTCATTGGCACCAAGCTTGAAGCCAACGTTTGGCCAAGCGTTGTTCCACATTGGTGACATTAACACCGTTCAACTCGGTATCGTTGTTTTAACCTTCTTATTAGTAACGTTCTTCGATACTGCTGGGACTTTGGTCGGATTGGCTGAACAAGCAGGCTTCGTGAACGAAAAAGGTGAAATGCCCCGTGTCGGTCGTGCCTTGTTCGCTGATTCATCATCAATGTTAGTTGGTTCAATCTTAGGTACCTCACCAACTTCAGCTTACATCGAATCATCAGCCGGAATCGCCGTTGGTGGTCGGACTGGCTTGGCTTCTGTTTTCACTGGGATTATGTTCTTACTCTCAATGCTCTTCTCACCACTCTTGGCGGTTGTGACTTCTCAAGTTACTGCCCCTGCCCTAATTGTGGTTGGTGTCTTGATGGCTTCAAGCTTAGCTGGGATTAACTGGCACAAGTTAGAAATCGCCATTCCTGCTTTCTTGATTGTCATCGGGATGCCTTTGACTTACTCAATCTCAGATGGGATTGCTTTAGGTTTAGTTGCTTACCCAATCACGATGTTAGCAGCCAAGCGCGGTAAAGAAATCAATGTTGTTATGTGGGTCTTGGCGGTCATCTTCTTAATTTTCTTCTACGTCTTGAACCGTTAATCTCACACTATCAAATACACTTAAATATACAAAAACAGCGATTGTAACTTTTAAATGTTACAATCGCTATTTTTAAATTCATATATCCATTTAAAGGCGTGTTACCGCGCGATGTGCAACGCTAGGGAAGATGTAAATCAACCGTTCGACTTGTTCAGCTGTTAACCCTAATTCAATATATGGTGCCAACGCATTAATCGTGTCCGGAGCATCATCGCTCAAATCAACGACCCCAATTAAGCGATGTTCAGCATTAAATACTAACGTCAATTCACCACTAGTTTGGTTACCAACTTGGTGATACCAGTCAGTCACATGCGTGAATTTTTGTTGATAATACCCATTCTCTGGTGTCATCTCGGCTGGTGAAACGCCTACTTGGGCTAACCGTGGTGATGTGAAAACCGTCGTTGGAATGACCGGATAATCAATCGGTGCGCTTGTTTGACCTGTCAATAATTTAGCTAGATACTGTGATTCATAGGCCGCGACTGGTGTGATTTTTGGCTGCCGTTTACCGACCACATCCCCAGTTGCATAGACACCTGGTACATTCGTTTGCATGTATTCATCAACGACAATCCCATGTTGATTAGTCGTAACCCCAATTGTTTCCAAACCAAAGCCGGCAACCGTTGCCACACGGCCAGTCGCATCAACGACATAATCCGTGCGCATATTCAGGTCTTTTTCACTCATGATTACCAAGCCATCTGCATCTTGGGTCACCCCAGCAATTGTTTGGTTATAGAAAAAACGGACACCGCGGGCACTCAAGTCCGCCACTAGTTGTTTAACATATGGTTGATAAAACCCCTTCAGCACTTGCGTACCACGCACAATAATATCAACTTGGGCACCTAAAGCATTCGCAATCGTTGCAAATTCCAGCGCCACGAACCCACCACCCAGAAAGCTGATATGCTTAGGCATCGTTGCTAAATCTAAAAAATCTGAACTATCATGTAGGAATTCACTTCCGGGAATATCCAACCGATGTGAGTGTTGCCCAGTGGCGATAACCAATTTGTCGGTGGTATACGTATCGGCACCAACCGTGACTGTACGCTGGTCGACGATTGTTGCGGTTCCATGAATCGTTGTAACATTATTTTTAACTAATTTGTTTTCATTGTTATATGATTGGCTGTCGATGATTTCATGCTTATGCGCCATCATATCCGCCCAATTCAACGCTGGGACTTCATTGAAACCGCGGCCAACTAATTGTTGCACTTGGCGTTGTAGTTCTACTGGTCGGTCGAGAATAATTTTCGCATTGCACCCATAATTCGAGCACACGCCACCAAATCGATCTTGTTCAATCACGCCAACTTTCAGACCGGCTTGACTCATCGGGATCGCCCCGTTCCAAGCTGCTTGCCCACTACCAATAAATAATACGTCAAAATCCATCATTATCGCCCCCTTCATAAAACGTCTTTTCATTATTTTAATACACCAATATCGTTTTTGTCCGGTTTAGCTGCTTATTTTACCGCATTTAGATAAATCCCAATTATCAAAAAAGCGCGACATTAATTGCCTCGCTCCGAAATTAATCAATATTCAAAATATGATATCGTCAAATGCAAAATTACCGGTGAATGCTTGTGTTGCTAGTTACCTATTAAAGTTGTAGCTGACCATACTACTTCACCGTTAATCCTCATTTTCAATTCAGTTGCATTAAGTTCCATCACCGGTACGTATTTCGCCAAGTCGCCCGCCATGGTACTAATGGACTTGCGACTTGGCTTGTTAATACATCGTTGTCTGTCATTTTCAATTGCGTCAGACTGGTACTCCATACCTAAAATTGCGAAACATCCCCGTAATTGGAACGATACCGGCTATTAACCCCAGCTCGATTACCAATATCAGTTAATTCGCGAATTATTTGCTGCTGCTCATCAGTAAAGTAATACCCCTCAGTGTATGCGTTAAAGTTGATATAATTGACCAACTTATTCAGTAAACCTTCGGGCGCTTCACCGGCCTGCAGATGCTTGAATACTTTTAGCAAAACGGCTTTTAATTCAGTCAACTTAGTATTGTTTGTCATGTCGATGCTATTATACAAAACATCAACTAACTCCTCAGAATTTTTGCCAAGTGCGATTCGTTTTTCATTATGCATACTAATTAGCCACCTTTCAATTGAAACTGGTTGCCGTGAACGCCTATCAGATACGTAACATCCACTGCTGTGTGTTATTACCATCCCTATTAATGTAAGTATAATCCCCCATAGCTGCAGTAATGACCATACTTCGCATTTTATGCTATATACTGCATGCAAAATCCATCACATTAATCTGACTAGGCTGGTAGTGACGTAATTTAAGAGAAAAATGGCTCATTCAAGAGAACGCTCGTACTAAAATAAGCTAAACAACTATTATTAGGCTTATTGATAAGTGAGACCCACTTATCGGTAACTTTTGGGGCGAGTTTTATTTTTTTACCTTTGTTGTAAAACGACGTAACTCGTCTCTTTTAACACTAAAGGATGGAAATGATGATAAGTGAACACAATTTAATAATTGGATTGGTTATCATTGCTGTACTCATTAGCCCATATGATTTATTTTTAATTATTAACAACAATAAGATTAATTAATAGCAAGTGATGCGTTACATCATAGCAATTATGATTTTACCTTACTCGCTATAAACGTTGATACAGCAACATGTTACACACATGTAACCCCATGCTTTCTAGTCATTTCAATAAAATAGTTCCATAATTGATTACATCAAAAGGAAATGGAAATTTTATATGCAAGTTGCTAAAATTAAATTAGGAACCATGTTTTTAGCGGCAACATTCTTAGGCACTGTTGGTGTTAATTCGGGAGTTGCATTAGCAGACATCACCACTACGAGTTCACCTAATTCAAATGTTACAGTATTAGGTGGAGATGCTGATTTTTCATCTACCGGTGGAATTGATCCAAACGACCCCATTATTGGGAATAGCGGAGACATTAAATATATTTCAAATGAAGCCATTCTTAATTACATGGCAATTAATTCACCAACCGAATATAAAAATATGCCTAATTCGTTGAAACAAGAAATCTTGGCTCAAGATGAAATACGTCAAGGTACTACTAAATACGTCAAGCTGAAAAATGGACACTATAAGATTTATATAGCGCCATTGTAAAAGCTGTTAAGGTTGGTTATATGAGTGCTGGTGCGGGTCCACTTGCTTTAGCTCCTATATCTGCTGCCGTAATTGCTGTAGTCGCAACAGCAATTACGGCAGCCATCGGATATATCCCAGATTCTCACGGAGCTTGGTTTGAATTTATTGAAAGTGGTTTAATTAAATATGGCAAACAATAATTCAACAAAGAAAAAAATTTTAATTGCTCTATTAATAACGCTCATTATTGAAGGCATACTTTACTTTACAAATCTTAATCGACTGTCTTTTGCTCCATTTATCGGATTATCTATCTACTTAATCAAATTAATGAAGTAGTTTCTAATTGCACAAAATGAACCGAGGTTGGAACATAACTTCCGAGGCAAAAAGGGCTTAACCAAGCGCTGAAAATCGCTTGGTTAAGCCCTTTCTAGTGTAATTATATTTCAAAAATTTTAAAAGGTACTACACGCTCGATTTTTATTTTTGGGGCTGCTATCTTAGTCAGCAATAAAATCAGCTGTCAAAGTCTTGGCCTACTCATAATTTTTCGCAACCAAGTTCTTATTTTCATAATTTAGCTCAACATCCTTAAAGATGAAATATATTCACGTTCATCAAAATTTACATGTTGTTGCCAAATTCCGGCAAAAAAAGCACCACCCCAATCCCGAAAACAAGATTAGTTCAGTGCTTCAAATAACAAAATAATAAATAGGTACCCCACCCAACTCAAGCGTGCCGGCCAAATCCTTCATTACCACCTTTTTCAAGGTCACCAGTGTAAGTTGGATAACTAGTTTCAGCAATCAACTTTTCATATTCATTATCAAGGCGACCCGAAAACTCCGTGCGGTTACTAAAACTTCCGAATCGATCAAGCTCCAAGTCGTCGACGAGGTTCACTTGTTCATGGAGCTTGCTGTGCAATAAATCAAGACTCAACATCGGATTATTATTCAGGATAACGAGATTCGGTTGTTCAATCCGCTCAATCGAAAACACTGTACTATATACATTCCGCAGCCGACCACCACCATTAACATAGTTACGCACAACACCAACATGCATCGCTGCAATATCCTGATACCGTACCGCGAGTTTTTCTGTATCATCCGCTACCACACGAATACTGTCCTGATCAAAAATCACCGTATTTTTCAGTTGGATATCCTTCGGTTGCATCCCATTAAACACCCGTACCACACTGTAAACTAAGTGCCCCGCTTTATTCGACTCCATACCATACTTTTTTCCATCAAGTTGTACGTTGGCATGAAAGAAGCGTGCATCTTCCAGCGCTTTACTTAAATTTTGGGTACTTGGTTCTTTAAAAATTGGTCCATTAATCATGTTATCCCCTCCAAAAATTCCATGCTTTTGGATACCCGCCCGGTTCCAAAAATTGCATACGGTAATTCACCTGTTCATTTGTAACCGCTTACATTATATTGCAATAAAAAAATCACGGACACCTCATGATACAAAATGTAACAATTTACCGACGATTGCAGCACCACTTTAATTTTGTTCACCCGTCAAAGTGTAGCTTTTTACGCGTGTCAAAAAGGGCGTAGCTTCTGCTAATGTTTCAAATCCTCGCTCATTAATTTTCTCAACTAATTCACGTCCCGCTAGGTTACTATCAAACTTTTTTAACAATTTAAGTTCGTCTACAACCGGATAATGTGTAGCAAGTTGCAATACCTTTAACGCCAATAAGCTAGTTTCGTTCATAAAATAATAATGGTCATTTTTCGTTTCAACTTCTAAGTAAGTAAAAAAATGATCTTCCGGTTCGTGAATTAATCCCGCGCTAATACCTTTCCTACGCACCCAACTAACGTGTAATCCAACGATTTCGTCCGCTGCAATATTTTTAAACGTCTCATTATTCGCATTCAAAATCGAAATTGTATCGACCCCAATTTCCAAAACCCCCTTTGCTGGTTTAGTGTTGAATATCGATTTACTATTGTGCTTTGAGTTTAATGGATACAATTCACCGCTCACCGTCACATCAATGTCCGTTAATTTATCGTCATCGTTCAGATAGTACACTGTACCATTTTTTAATACATCTTCAATTGGTGTCATTAGTTATACACCTTTCGATTGTAATCGCTTACATTTTAGTGAAACAACATCTCACGCAAAACGTATACGTGCCGCCTAAATATAATCAAAATATGGCGTGCCCTGCGTCAATTTTGGTCAAGCGGTTTGTTGTATTAGGATAGTACATGTCTTGCTTGAGTGCTTGTTCTAAATTTGTCATATTGTTGCCCCCATTTTTTCATTCTCCATATATATGAAATTTACACAATTATCGTCAACCTAAACCGCCCTAATCGCAACATCTGCCACTAATTTAATTATAAGTCGCATGCTTATCAACAATGTACAGTCTTCGCATTTTTATTAAATTATTACCACAATACATCAGCTATCCGGCTATAAACTCCTCACATTGGTATTCTCTTCATTCGTTCAATGAAATCCGTACCCTCAGTCAATTTGTCAAAACCAAATTTTCTGACAAGATCACTCAATTCACCACTTGTAGTCGCCACTGCAAATTTAGTTTTTAAACCTAGCTCATCAACCACTGGATAATTTACATCCAGCGCCAATAACTTCATGGCTAAAATAAGCGACATATTCACAAAATGGTAACTTCCGTTTAACGTTTTCAACTCAATAAATGTTCGATAATTATCCGTTGGCAGTGAAATGTATGGGACGCCATTACCAGATACTTCACTAACCAAACTAACATGTAACTCAATAATGTCTTCATTTTTAAATGATAAAAATAGCTCATCATCTGATTTAAGTATATCAATACCACATTCTGTAAATTTCAATAAACCTACTACTGGTTTAGGCTTCCCAAATGCTACCCACTTACCATTATGTTTCGTATGCAATGGATAGTTAGTTTCATCCAAACTAACATCAATCTGTGTTAGTTTTTGCTTGTTATTAGGATAGTACACTACGCCGTTCACTAAAATATTCTTTATGTTTGTCATGTTCATTCCTCAAAATTAATTATTAACCTGCATAATAATCATAATGTTGCGGTAAATCCAAACATCATGCCATTGTTATTAGATGAGTGAGCCAAGATGGTTAATTCTTTAAAGGCAGCGTGTCCTTCATCAGTTAAAGAAAATTTTTTCTGAAAAATTAAGGGATTGATTTGCTTAACAAATTGCAGTAGTAGCACGTGTGGTTCATTTTTTTCGTTATCAAGCTTGGCAAAAGTTTCTTTAATTAATTCTTTTGCTTCATTATTGTCACCAGCTAACGATTTGTAAATTGTTGATAGCAATTTTTTTGCCTGATCGTTGATATTATTTTTCATAATTTAAGCACCTCAACTTTTTAGTAGGCGTGCCCAAGACTATTCCCGAATGCTCCAAGGATACCTTGAGCGACACCACCCCAATCCACACTAACTTTACCATTAGCAGAAACATGAACGCCATTAGGGTAAGTTTTTGAATTTGAGGATTTCTTTTTCTTTCCCCCATCAATAGATGCTAATTCCTCTTTTTCAATTTTAGTGTATTTCATAGCCAATTCGTCCAATGCCATTTTTATTTTCCCTCCGTACAAACCTTCTAAAAAGCAATTTCTTCGTGTTGACAGTTTGTACCACTATCATCGAATTAATTCATCAACTGTTATCTCAAAAAAATCAGCCATCTCAATTAATATATCAATTGATGGCGTTCGTACACCACTTTCATAATGCGAAATTGCAGAACGCGCGAGATTCAACTTTTCGGCTAATTCAGTTTGTGACATATTAGCACCTTGTCGTAGGCGCTTAATATTCTTACAAATATTTCGTCCATCCCAAATTGGGTTGCCTGCCACCTCATCTTTTTCCGACAATTCATGCCGATGTAAGTTTTCAAAATTTTCTTTCATTTTTATCCCTCACTGCCGTCTGCAATATTCATTTATCAAGTAACTTATCCTTATAATAGTTGAAAAAAGTCTTCTTGCCGGTAATCACAACAAGCTTTCCTTCTAATCCATACCTTAAATGCGTTAATTGTTTTTTTTCAATCCGGGTCGTTGCCACCACTTTGAATACATTTCCCTTAGAAGTCGCTGTTGGTGCACTGGCAATTGATTGAATCTTGCCTCGTAAAATTAATGGTTTCGGTAATGATTGATACAAGCTGAGTCGTACTGATTGCTCATTCTTTAAATTAACTACATCAGCTACTGAAACATACGCTACCATACTAATTTTTGTCTGATCCTTTAGTATTGGGTACAACTCTGCGATAACGCTCCCAGCGGGAATCATTTGTTGCCCTTTAACTTGTTCATTCTCATGAATAATCCCTGGTGCTGGCGCAACAACTGAATTTTGGTAATTTTCATTATGTTGTACTTTTAGTTTTGCTTGCAATTGTTCAAGATTTGCACTTAAAGTAGTTTGTTCCTTACTTGCCGCCAACAGCTGTTCCGACTTCAATGAAGCTAGTTTTGCAGTCAAATCATCTGACTTATCAGCTTTATCAGCGATACCAGCCACCTGAACTTGGTAACTTGCCTTAGTATCCTGTAGTTGGTCAATCTGTTGTTGGACGCCACTAACAGTCGTCGCTTTCAACGCGGCACGATCGTGTTTGGCTGTATTACGTATTTGTTGCTGATATAGCTTGAAATTAGTCTTTAACGAACTACTTTTAGCTAATACATTTTTATTACTCTTAATTGACTGCAAGAGTAACCGATAGTCATCAATTTTTGCTTGATATCTTTCTAATTGCGCATTAACTTTGCCTTTAACTTTAGCTGAACTCTGATTTGCTTTATCTATCTGGGTATCACTTTGTGTTTGTGCCGACTTCAATAGTTTAACCTGAGCTAAGTAATCATCTAACAAGCTTGAATATCCAAATTTGTCAGCGTTTGTAAACGTATTCGTATCGGTTTTTAAGCCTGTTTGTAATAATTCCAGTTTGATTTCTTGCTGCTTCAAATCTGATAATTGTTCATTCAGCAGTGTCGTTTCACTCACAGCATTTTTAGCGTTATACGTGAGTAACACTGTCCCCTTTTTTACAACTTTATTATCCGCTAAATTATTATTAACAATTGGATTACTGCTGGTTGATTGAATCGTGCCAATTACCCGTGTTGGCTGCAATTCCCCCGTTGCTTTAACCACAATTTCTTTCTGACCAAACAGTGAGAAACCGACAATTAAAATAACAATTAGCAGTATTGGTACAATAATCAATGTCGAAAAATTTTGATAACGGCGGTGATAGAATTCAGCACTCTCTAATAATTTTGGATCCATTGTATTCCCCTATTTATTAAATAAATCATAATAGAAACCATGGTTTGCCATTAAATCAGCATGTGAACCTTGCTCAATCACGCTACCTTTATCCATGACTATCACTTTCTCTGCACGTTCGGCAATTGTTAATCGGTGTGCAATGAAAATAATTGTTTTATCTGTTAGGTTCAACAAATTATCCATAATTTTCTTTTCAGTTAGAACATCAAGGTTACTAGTTGACTCATCAAAGATAATCACCGGTGCCCCTGTAAGAATTGCCCGGGCAATCGCAATTCGTTGTTTCTGACCACCGGACATGCCACTAGACTCAGATAATTCACTATCGTATTTTAATTGCATTGCCTCAATGTCGTCACGGATTTCAGCGAGTTCCACAGCGTGCTTAATATCTTCATCGGTTACACTTGGCTGAGCTCCCAGTGTAAGATTCTCCATGATCGTACCGGTAAAAATAAATGGTTGTTGCGGAACATAATTCACGTATTGGCGAATTTGTTTCTTATCAACATCAGCAATATCATTTCCATTAATTAATACTCGTCCACTATTTGGTTGAAAAAAATTAACAAGTAGCTTAATTAAGGTCGTTTTACCAGATCCACTAATTCCGACTAATGCCACTTTCTCTCCCTGATTAATTTGCGCGCTGACATCATTCAATGTGAGTTTGCCAAACCCATAATTAAAGCTAATATTTTCAAAGACAATATCACCAGCCAAATTTTTAGGTGTTATTGGTGCTTGTTTAGTTTTGAATTCTGAATCGACCAGATAAACTTCATTTAGTCGATTATTAGCGACTTTAGCTGCCTGTAATTTTGTCTGTAAGTTAATAATTGTTTGCAATGGATTAGTGAAATATGCTAACAACGCATTGTACGTTACTAGTTCCCAAATACTGATACTACCTTTCATTACTAACTGTGCCCCGACCCATAAAATAACTACGTTTAAAATCAATTCCATCCCATCTTTAATTGCAGTTTGAATAAGGGTGGCTTTTTGATATTTGAAAGATTTATCTAGTGTTTCGACAAACTCTCGATCAATCTTGGTGTAACTGGCCGCTTCACTGGTTAATGATTTTATCGTTTCAATCCCATTGATATTTTCAATAATTGAAGAGCTTAACATTGAATTACTCTGCATCACATCATTATTCATTCGCTCAAAAGGCTTCATAAACAATAGAATGATTGCTGCATAAACTGGAATAGAGACTAGGGTAATTAAAAACAACTTCATATTCTGGACAGCTAGGACTGCGCCCACAATGATTAAAATCCATACATCTAAGAACAATGACAACATCGTACTAGCCAATGCATCAATGATTGAATTAGCATCCGTAAATCGTGAAATAATTTCACCAGTTCTCCTAGTGGCAAAAAAAAGACATTGGCAATTCAAAAATGTGTTTAATGTACGACAAAATAACGTCAATCGACAAACGTTGTCCCATTACCGTTAATAAATAATTTTGCGCAAACGTTAAAATTTGCTGAATGATGTACGCTACAATCAACCCCATTGAAATAATACCTAAGGTGCTCTTCATGGCGTTTGGAATGAAAGAATCAATAATCCCTTGTAGGAAATACGAGCCAATAATACTGATAATTGTGACTAAGACTGAAGCGATAATGATGTTAACAACTAACTGGCGTTGTTTCATTAAAATTGGAATAAAGGAAAGTAGCGAACCTTTCGATTCACTCGTAGGTTTATACTCTGGTGTCGGCGCAATAAATAACGCCACGCCTGTCCATTCAGCTTCAAATGTATCTCGTGGTAACTTTGTAATTCCTACGGTATCATCCGGATCGGCAACTAGCACAGATTTTTTGTACGCCTTAATTACAACATAATAGTGCGGAGTATCTCCATTTTTTATCACGTGAGCAATAAACGGATATGGTATATCATTCATCTCGAATAACGACATGTCAGCACGTACCGCTCGTGTTTCAAAACTTAAATCTTCAGCTGCTTTCACAATCCCTAGTGCAGTTGTTCCCTCCATATCTGTCTTTGCAAGTTCACGTAGATGCGCTAGTGACACGATAGAACCATATGTTCTGATAATCATGGCTAATGCTGCAACACCACAATCACGTTCATCAATTTGAGGAATTAGGATAAATTTTTTGAACATATATTCTCCAATCTACACAAGCAAAAAAGAATCAGACACATCGGAAAATAAATTAGAATGCGGTACCTAACATTGTCATGTATTCTGGATAATTAGTATTTTTGATAATATCTACGTAATTTTTATCAAAATAATTTTGTAGCATCCTCTCATCAAATGTCTGTGAGATTGTTTTTAGATTTAACGGATCTTCTACTTTAATTCCATCAAATACTTTGTTATTTACAATTAGTACAGCCAGGCTAAGTGAGTGACTTACAAAATAATATTCCTTATCGCCCAAATTGAAGTAGATAAATGTCCAGTATTTATTATCTCCAAAGAGAAGTGGCCCACCGTGACCAAATGTCCGAAATATTCCAACTTCAATCGATTCAATATCAGAATTATAAAATTTATCAAAAATTTCACTAGTTTCGTCGTAGAGCGATACGACATCATTTTCAATCTTTACCAATCCAGATACTTGAGAGCTTAATGTCTTCATGTAAGTGTAATCAATATATTTTCCAATTTTGTTTCCATCCTTTTTAGGGTACAAAATACCATCAATATCAAAAATCATAAGAGACAAATTTGTTTGACTTTTCCCAGCGATATTAGCAAAATTTACGATCCTAGTTGTATCAAAAATATTAACTTTCATAATGAATTCTCCTTTTAAGTGTTTTAAGTGTACTATACCCTGCTGTTGCAAGCGCTTACAGAAAGCTCTGAAAGCCCACGCTTGCATCATTTAATGCTAGCAAAATAGATGTTCTATCCCCCAACACTAATACGTCGAGGGAAATATTGACTACTTGACTAATTGTAACAACCAAATCAATTGAAGGTTCACGAATTCCCCGTTCATATTTGGACAATAGTGCTTGATCAACGTCAATCTCCTCTCCAAATTGCTCTTGAGTGAGCGTTAACGCATTTCGAATGAGGCGCATATTCTCGCCTAACGAGCCTCCTGAAATATAACTCAGTTCGGAAAGACTGATATTTTCAAACTTATCGAATATATCCATTCCAGACCTTCCTTTCGTTTGCGAAAAGAAAAACTATATATACTTAGCATAAATTGTACTTTTGACTAAGTTTTGATATGAGTACTCATCTATTTGTTTCATTAAATGGCGTAAATCAGTACTTACATTGAACTTTTCAATTAACTTTAAATCATCAATTATTTCATATTGTGAGTTAAAATTAGCTAACGTGAACGATAGGATCATTGAATGAACAAGAAAATAATACGATTGAGTATACGTTCTTAGTGTTATCATGGTTCGGTACATTTTTCGCCCGTTTAAATAGTGTTGTCGTATTATTCCCACATGTATTGCTTTAATATCTTCAGAAAAAATAGTCCTAGTTTTTTTTTCATCATACTGAATTTTCACTTCTGAACGTTCAAATTCTATTGTGCTCATTTTGCGATTTGGCAAATCACCAGTAATTTTTTTCAATTCTGGATAATGCGTATGCCCAATTATGGCATCAACTCTCGTTAATTGAGAGTTTGTATTTATTTCATACACTGGATTCCACTTAATTAAATCGTTTAATTTGTCCATAGCTCCTCCAAAATCAACTGAGAAAATACTGCCAAATGCATTCATTATTGACAATCGCTAGCAAAAATCATATCAACACGCACAGTATAAGTCTCTTATGTACTTAAGACAAGTACATATTGTATTTTTTTACGCTTAATGTAAAAGTGTTGTTGGTTTTTTTGCACTTTGCTAATCTTTTGTGCTATTTCCAATATAACCACTACGTGAAAAGACTAAATAAAATACTTTAAATATAAAATGGCACCTACTTTTAAAATCTGCGTGAATGCAGAATAAAAGTAAGTGCCAATAATGCATATTCGTATGAGGTCGAGTCAAGCGTTAACGGTCAAGCGAAAACTATTTGTTAAATCTTTGCGACGTGCTGGTACACGTTATCGTTTCTTTACGTTAAAAATTCTTCCCAAACCCCGAGAAATCCCAATGCTCTTGAGTCTGTAATCGTTGTTTTTAATTGTTTTGCCTGTTCAATTTTCCCTTGCATAAGATATAACCGGATAATTAGAGCAGTTATGATATCTGTATTTTCTTGAGAACTACGGTATGCTGCTTCAGGATCTAAAGCAGCCATAGACGCGACTAATTCAGTAGTTAAATTCATAGCGTCTACTTCTAAAGCATGGAATTTCAAGGAGAATATAGAAAATAATATGGTATAGTTTTGCGGGAAAAGCTTATGCGATTCCTCACTAATTCGTAACGCATCAGTGATTTCGTTTTGCGAAATCAAGTATGAAATATATTTTTTTAACAAATCTAATAAGTAATCGGAATGGTTCACGTTGTAAACTGAAAATGGAAGATCCTTATTATTAGTAATTGCTTCATATATCGATGGAATGTACTGTTCACCTAAACTGGTGTAATTTAACATTTCTGAGTTCAATAATGATAACAGCCTAATATTATGAGGTTCGTCCTTCAGCATCTCCAACAATAATTTATTATAGCGTTCCTTTTTGTTGAATTTTTCCTCCTGACCTTGAGTTCGTCCCATGTTTACAACGTTTATTTTACTTTCAACTTTGTATATTCCATTGATTTCTGCATCGGTTTGGTCAATGCTTGGAAGTATTTCTTCATGAACCTTCCCCACAAAACGGGTACCATCTTTCACTCTAATAATGCGGTCAACTTTTGCAAAGGTTTCCGTCCCATATGCAGTTGTATGGAGCTGTATTACAAGGTTACTTTTAGCTGCATACATATAATCAACCATATTTATAATTATATGCAATAATTTCTTAGACATTGGTGGTGTCATTGTTTCATCTGAATCAATAAATAAAATCCAATCCGCATTATCCGAAATTAAATTAATCATGTAATTACGCATTTGTGCATAATCTTCAATCCAATTTTTTTTAAATAATTTAATGGATGGGTTTACATTTATTTCCGATTTGACAACATCAACTGTTTTATCAGTGGAACCAGTATCTAGAATATATATTGAATCCACAATGTTTGATACACTATTAATCATTTTGCCAATATTGTCTTCTTGATTTTTAACCATAGTGGCAACCGTCAAATTTAATTCATTATTCGCCACATAATCTATAAGATTTCCCACGTATTCATTAATAGATTGTTCTTTCGGCAAAATATCAGCAAACTGTTCATCAATATATACAAAATTAAGCGCCTCAATGAGTAAATTTGCGGTAATTTGTTGGTTATAAGAAAAAGACTTCTGACCAGAAGCCAAAAGCCCTTTCAAAAATGTGTTTGTATTTGGCACACTAGTTACCAGACCGTTCGTTAAAAAGTAAACCGGCAACGCTGACAATATCACGTGCAAGTGCAAGGGCACCTGTTGGCTTCTTTTTACCACCTACTGTTTGTTGCAACTCTACATTTGAAAGTTCAGTGTAGAGTGAAGCAAAATCATTCATCTTCATAATCCATCCTCCAAAATAAAAACTAGAAATTACTAACGACAATAACAATTTGAATCAGTTTCGTTCCTTTTTCATTGGAACAAGTACAGTATAAAGCCGTTCATAACACTAATTCCATGACAACATGTACTATGAATCCCAAAATGCCAAATTGTCATATTTTTTCTAGCAATAGTATTTTCTAACAGGAACTAACCAAATTATTTTATTTTTTTGATGGTGATTAGCTAAGCACACGGAGTTCGTACATAAGACGACATCTATTCATCTTAAGAAACAAGCTACAATTTTATTTATTGTCGCATTTCTATTAATTTCGAGACTGAAGTATTCAAATTAATATCGTACCCACAAACATCCATAACAACGCTACGTTTATGCAACCAGTAGTTCCTAGACATCGCGTTAAATAGCACCGTATACTTGGCACCGTTGGATTGATAAAATTTATCCAAACAAGCATGAAAGGAGAATACTCATATGTCGAATAATATGGATAGGTTTACTACTTTGGGCTCTGCTCAATTGTCAGTCATTTATGGTGGCAGCAAGAAGGATTATAATTTTTTCTATAACATCGGTAAATCGGTTCGTAAAGTCGCAAAAAAGCCACTAATCCAGATTGGTGGTTTCCATCTGCTTCATAATTCACAAATATTCAGAGGGACTATATTTTGTTAAATAACTTTAAGTCAATGACACATGAAGAATTGCAAGAAGTTAGTGGTGGTAAATTTGGTTTTAGTATTAGCATTAATATCTCTGGAACCTTCCATCAAGTTGAAGATGGTATTGATGGCTTCGTAGCCGGCGTTACTGGTAAGAAACGCCACTATCGTAAAAACAGCTAATGGCAATTAAATCAATTTTTAGCTTCGTCTTGAACATCATCGGTATCGCTTTTCTTCAATTTTTCATTCAATTGCGAATCATTCCAATTATGCCAGACATGAACAATAGCTCACTTAACGCAATCGTATGGTTCACTTTAATTAGTGTATTCACGGTTGTAGTTATGCTTTACATTTTTTCAAATTACGAAACCAACTGGCGTACTTTCTTAAACCCCAAGACAATCAATTGGAAAACTGTGTTCATTGGCTTATTACTAGTTACGTTCGTTTCGATTATTGCTGGGATTCAAATAACAATCGGTCACACTCCTGTTGTCAACCAACACAGTTTTACCAAGCTTTTCGGTATGACTAATACCACCAAAATTATCTTAACCACGATTTCGATGGTTGTGGTCGGGCCATTTTTAGAAGAAGTATTATTTCGCGGTGTTATCTTTTCGTTTATTGAAAGGTATGTTTCGATTGATTGGCTTACGATTATTCTTACGGCAGCTATTTTTTCACTGGCCCACGGTTGGACTGATTTACAAACATTTGTTAGTCACTTTTTCGTTGGCTTAATCACTGGTTGGATTCGTTGTAACCAGCGTAACCTATTATCGTCAACCTTGGTTCATGGCCTATGTAATGGGATATTGATAATTATTGATTCTACTGTGTAATGACAAAAGGATCCTAAAGCGCACTTAATTGCGCCTTAGAATCCTTTTTAATTTATTTTATGGGGCCGGTTAAACAGCGAACATATACTTAATACAGTAACCAGCAATTCTTGCATAACAGACTTCCGCAATAACTAATATAACCGTGCTTCTTCCAATCACTACTGTAAAAATGCCTATCTCGCCAATATCAAAAGGCATTTTATAATCCAAAATTCTGCTTAATCTTATTTACAACTACTACCGTGTTATTTTCAAAAAAATCACTCGCACTTACATCAATCACCGCCGAATTCACTAATTTTTGCTTGTCAATCCAACGCATAGCATGACTAGTCACAACAACAATATCAAAATTTTTAAGTTCTTGCTCATCGCCATAACTAGTGTCGACTACAAAATTGATGTGTTCCTTTGCCAATTCGACATTCAACCGTGCGCTGAACTTTTTTGGATCTCCACCCCACAACTTTTTCGATGCATAAAACATCATATTAACACCCGCGCTAGGATTTGCTTCAAAAACAATAACACCACTTAACATATTTCACCTGACAATCTGCATACGTTCTTAGCAACAAATTAATTCTAGTTCATTAGTGTACTACTCCATACATGTGAATATTCACGAAAATACAACCTGACAAATAATCATCAGCACAACTGTAACTCCACACATGAGTTACTTGGTAAAAAACAACAAACATATAAAAACTGCGAAAAAAATATTATTAAATTAATAATAACTCCGAAATTCACATTTGTGACCAAAATTTCTTAAGAGGCAACTATCCTTCTTAAAGCACAAAAATCATCGACTCCGTCCTTCCGGTATCAACGCAAAAAAGGGACTTGAAACGACTTGAGATACTAGCCGTTTCAGATCCCTTTAAAGTTTGTGAATGCGCAAAATCTTACTAACTTTTCCAGCGTGGTGCGCCAAGTAATTTACTGGCACGCAGTGGCCAAGTTTCTTCAATCCCGTGTTAGACGAAATAGAGCTAAAAATCTTACTAATTTTCCACTGTTTTCAATTTTGCGTTTGAATATAATACAACAATTACCGTAATCACAATAACAATTGCGAGAGTAATCCACGTAACTTGTACTGAAACCAGATTAGCAATTCCCAAAAATATAATTTGACTAACTGGACCACCAATAACAATCAAGGTATTAACCGTCCCAGCCGTAATTGCCATTCGTTTTGGATTTGAGTTTTTCATGAGCATTGCCGAGAAACGAGGCCCTAACTTACCAAAGACGTATCCAATAAAGAACATTCCAGCAAAGAATACAATCACAGACTTAACCACTACAAAGTTAACAACGACAATCATCACAAATGCTAACAATACATTTGTCACAGTAGCAAACGACTTTTTCATCAACGGATCTTTACGAATAATAGAGCCGAAAATTGTCCCGACAGACGTAGTAACACCGAAAAGTGCCATTGTAGTACTATATGATGAAATCCATAATGTCGGTGAATGTAACAGTCCAATTGCCGAAACGGCTTCTGTAACAGTTAAGATGTTATTCACTAAAAAGAACCAGAAGATAAGTTGCAGCAAGCCATTGGAATTACGCAAATCGGCAATCATGCGCTTTACATTTTTAACAAATCCAACATCTACTTCACGTTCTTCACTGTTTTCAGTTGTGTCCGTGCCCACCGGAACTGCTTCGTTTAATCCGCGGTATTTAACTAAAATCAACATAAATGAAATAACAAAAGTAAACACATTTACGGCAGCGATGATACTAAAATTATATTTAACTAACGTGAGCAATGCCACCCCTGCTGCTTGTCCAACAATCATAATTAATTGTGCAAACGCTGTTGAAATAGACAATGCCTCGTTTAATTTTTCTTCAGGTACAATATGTTTCAAAATCGTCAATTCAGCGCCATTACTATACTCGCCGAGTAAATCTGATGCCAAGTTAATTACTAAAAGCACAATAAAGATTGTTAAAACTTGCTTATCTTGCACAAAATAGGTTAGCATCCCAAACAAAACAATTTGAATCAGTCGGGTCCGAAGAGTCGCCCTAATCTTATTCTTACTCTTATCTGCCCAATACCCCGTAAACATTTGAAAGACTGTGGGAATTGTCGTTACAACTGTTGCCAATGATACAGCAAGGGTTTTATACGGCAATGTAGAGGCATATATAATGAATACCAAATTATAAAGACTTGTACCCAATTGATTAACATATGCTGATGCAGCTACAGACCTAAATAACTTATTGTGTAAAAATTCATTCATTCACATCACCTTTACCCTTGCCTTTACTGATACAATGAAGTCTATAACTTAATTGTCATTAGAGTACTATATTTTTCATATAGAACAATCACAGCTTACCCGGGGGGGACTATGAAAAAAAATTTGGACAAATTGTTCGTGACCTACGCACAGCTAAGCAATTAACTTTATCTGAAACTGCCAAAGGAATAGTCTCGATATCCTTTTTATCAAAGTTTGAACGTGGCGATAACGAAATCTCTATTGATCATCTACTGCAAATCCTTGACCGTTTGAATGTTTCACTTGATGAACTAAATTTTATTGCCAATGACTTTGAACTAGATGAACAGCACTACTTCACTTCAGAGTTAAAAAATGGCGTTGAAGCCAACAATATTACCAAATTAGAATCCTTATTAAAAAGCCAAGACAAAATCTATTCACTTACTGGTAATTTTAGAAATCGCCACAACATGGCTCTAATCAACATTCATATCGCCCATTTAAATCATTCGACGCCATCACACGATGCCATCGAAACAATTGAGCAATACCTATTAACTGTTGACGCTTGGGGATATTATGAGTTTTTGCTGTACACCAATTCATTGGTAGCACTACCTACGGATATAATCTTATTGCTTTCCAAACAAGCTTATCAACGTGGGGTACTGTATTCGCCTATTAACATTATTCAAAATCAACAGGTGGCAGTGTTAATTAACACTATCTCAGCAGTATTAAAACGTCATGAATTTTCACAAGTAAATCTCTTTATTAAATTAGCTGAAAATGATCTTGCTTCCTCTAATTGGCTTTTTGAAATATTAATCGTTAAATTTTTCAAATCTTGTTATCTTTTAATGAAAGATCCTGCTTCCGCAGAAGGCAAGCAAGGAACTGAGGCCGCCCTAGATATTTTGATAACGCTTGGTAAATCATCATATGCTGATAGTTTAAAAAAATATAAGGCCGAACTACTCAATTCCACTATATGAAAAAATATCCACCGATATGCTTAATGGCGTTGCAGTATGTACAAAACTTCATTCCTAATGTATGCAAAAGTGGCCAGCAAGAAATTTACTGACCACTTTTGCGTTTATTTTCATCCTACGACAAACCATTACTTTTTTACTCTTTTTACATACATCATGCATAACAACATAACCGAGAATGACAGCTATCACTGGAACAACTACGCTTCATAAAATCACTGTAACCGAATTCCCTGTTCCAGTGACGCAAATATGTTCAGCCTTGTGGTTCCCTTTTTGAAGTCATCAAAGCGTGCCCATAGTAATGGCAGCAATAACGCCACCAGATATAAAACCATTTACTAATTATGTAATCTCTATACATTTGTGCTACCAACAATCGTATGCCCAAAACTAAAATCTGTGGCCAAAATTTCTTAAAAGGCATCAATTACTCTTAAAGCAACATCACACGAAGCGTAACAGCTAATTACTTAAAATTTCAGTTTACTCGCACTAAACATTTGGGCACCTTATTATTGCTTTCACCATCAATCTCCCCTAAACTAAAACCAACTAATCACTCGAAAGGACCAAGCCGATGGCAACCTATCCCTATCAAGTTTTCGCCACTGTCGTAGATACTAAAACTTATTACCGCGCTGCTGAATTATTAAATGTCACCCCTTCAGCTGTGAGTCACTCAATTACCCAGCTTGAAAATGAGCTCGGATTTCCCCTCTTTATTCGGAATCGTAACGGAAGTGAACTCACGCCAAATGGTGCCCAAATTTTACCGTTTGTCCGTGATATTTTAAACGCTGAAAGCCGTTTGCACCAAGAAGTTGATAGCATTAATGGTTTATTGCGCGGTACCTTACGCATCGGTGCCTTTAGTTCAGCTTCCATGACTTGGTTACCTAAAATTCTGCAAAATTTCCGCAAAAAATACCCCGAAATCACCATTCAGTTGGCACAAGGGAGTCTGAATGATATTGCGGAACGTTTACGTCAAGGACAGCTTGACGTTGGTTTTACAGCTTTGCCGGTTGATGAGCATCTCGTCACCTACCCCCTCATTAATGACGAACTTTACACGATTACACCAAAGGATTTCCAGCCCGCGACCGCAAAAGTCGTAACTGAAGCCGATATTCACGACAAAATCTTTATTTTACAAGAAGCCGATTATGAACGGGCCATCAAGACGACATTAGACCAATACAATGTGACTCAAAATTCATTGTCCTACACGATTGATGACCCCAGTATCATTGCGATGGTCGAATCTGGTTTGGGTTTTGGTATCATGCCCGACTTAACGCTCGCCAGCTTTCCAACCTATCACGATAAAGTTAACGTTTATCATTTTGACAAAGACGTCTATCGCACGCTGGTTGTTGCCACACCCAAAACGCATAGTAGTGCCCCTGCCGTTAAAGCCTTCTTAGATGAAGCACACTCGTTCATGCTCGCGCAGTATGGCGACAAACTCCTCTGGCCAAACGACTAGGTTCGTGGCATTTTTAATTTATAATGAAAACACGAGGAATGTATTATGCCCATCAATGGAACTATTAATCACTTTGAAATGAACGTTTCCAACTTAGCTAAGACAATTGCCTTTTGGGAACCCTTACTACTTAAGCTCAATTACACTGTTTTTCAAGAATGGCCTGAAGGACGCAGTTATTTACTTGGCGATACCTACCTCGTCTTCGTACAAACAGAATCACGTTTTCTTGATGTCGTCTTTCACCGCAAACGTACTGGCTTAAATCACATTGCTTTCCACGTTGATTCTTTGGCGACCCTCGCCGAATTCAAAACTTGGTTAACTGAACGTAACACAACCTTCTTGTACCCTGAGCGCTACCCACACGCCGGTGGCAATGAAGTTTACACCTTATTTTTTGAAGATCCCGACCGCATTAAGGTGGAGTTGGTCGCACCGACCGAATAGCCACTCTAAACATATTAACTTAGTACCGCGTTTAAGTACAAACATCCAACCCCAAAAATGGTCAGCAAGAAATTTGCTGACCATTTTTGCATTTCATTTTCATCTACGGCACGGCATCCCACTCACTAGCTCTTGCTATTACTAAGCCACAAATTGTTTGTCGCATATGAAACATTAACCAATGGCCTTCCGCTTTTTCATTGTCATCAGTAGTAAATATCCCAATAACATAATTGAAATTACTAATTCAGTTAACCACGCAATGGTTAGCGTTAACGTATTACCGATAACTAACAAGAGGGCCTGCGCAATTGGCACCCCAATTGTCAGCACGGTTGTTAATGCTCCCCCAACTAACGCGATATTATCATCAGCGACTGATTGCAGAATAAATGTATTCAGTTTGGGCATGACTAACCCTGAGGCAATTCCACTGATTCCAAGCACAATGAGCGTTATGCCCACTGAAAATTGTAGTAATAGCACCATTGAAATGCCTAAAATCGAGCCAATTGCAAAGCCAACCGCTCCATGTAAGCTCATCTTTTTTAACAACGTCCCCGCAAAAATTGAACCCATTATCATCGCGGTGGCAAATACCACATTAAAAACCGTAATGGTCAAACCGAAATTTCCGGCAATTAGTAAATTTTCCCGATTGGCTAAGCTGAGATTTATCAGCGGATCAATTGGTGCACTTAATGAAAATGCAAATATCATAATCACAATCGTAGTAACCGCATACGGCTTCACCTTTAGGGTGTTGTATGCCTTAACAAGTTGATATCTGAAATCCTTTAATGACAGCTTAGTATTAACTTGCCGATTCGCGCTTTGACTTGACTTAAAATACTTGCGTCCTTGTAAAAAAAATAATCCAGATGCCAAAAAACTAATTGCATTAATCAAGCCAATCACCGCAAAACTATTCCCAATCAGACTAAGTAACCCCACACCAACTACTTGCGTAATCAATTCTAATAGCTGGGCAAGTGATGCATTTATGGACATTGCCGTTGGAATATCTTCATCAGCAACATTCTGTTTGATGAGTGGCAATTGCGCATTTCTAGTAAACTCGCCCAACAGGTCCGAAACGATATTAATTCCAAGTACTAGTGCAAATATTCCTACATTTGCATTTTGATTAATAAACCACGCTAGTATTAGAAATAACCCCGTTTGGCCAACTCGAATTAAGATTGTTAAATTAACTAATGATTTTGTTTGTTTATCGACAATATAGCCGGCAATTAATGATACAAGGCTCGGAACAGTATTGGCAATCGCAACTAAAGAAATTGCGATGTTTTTAAAGGGTAATTGTTGCGCATAAATCAAAAATACTAAATTAAAAATACTTAACCCGACTAAATTGAATATGCTTGCACCTTGTATCGCCCTGAACGCCGGATTCCGCTTGATTAGATTCATATATTTCACCTCCGATTATTTAATAGTTTCTCGTATACCTGGGCGTAAATAGAACAAGTGATAATAAAGGTGTTTTCATCAATATCAGCATTATCACTCAACGGATTCAAATATCCAAACAGGCCACCGCCTCTTTGTTGTCGATCCAGAAATACTTTACCATCGAACATATCACTTTGATCTGCGCCAAATAATTCTAGTACTATCATTAACAAACAAACCTGCGGTAAATTATTAACCTGGGCGTAATACAACATTAAACCGCGCAGTTGTAGCATTGCGCTGCCGCGAATTCCTACTACACCATTTACAGTTATTCCCTTAATATTCACCATCAATTGTCCCGTCAAACTATTGTCATCCAAAAACATGTAGCTTTCGAAGCCACTTTTTTTATTTACCTTAACGCTGTCAAACCTATGAAAATTAACAATATTTAGTAACATCTCGACCTCTTTATCAGTTAAGTATGCCGCCATCTCATCGGAATTAAGTACTTGAATAATTTCATGTTGTGCCAACAATCGTATAATATTATTCACCATCTGCAGCACCTCCGAATTCAGCTGACAATAATGCCAAACTAATTAACTCACTAATTGATAACTGTTTATAATTCAAATTTTCCACTAAGATATTAATCAATGTTTGGTTGTCACACGTAACTGACAGTAATTCTAAAAGTTCTGTATATCGTTCCATTCGATACAAATACACGGAATAAACAATACCGTTTTCAATTGGATTCCCACTTCTCATCGCGCCCAGATAAAGTAATTCAATATCATCAACCGTTACCTGCCCTGGCACAATTTCCACTTTTTTTATTTGAACATCACTATCTTGCAATAAACTGTGTAGTAATTGCAGTTGCTCATGCTTAACACCATCGTATTCACTATTTTTAATTAGTTCCGAATTCAAAAAATAATGTAAATACTTTTCTCTATTTCCAGCGTCAAGGCTCATCGAATATGCAGCCGCGATCACGAAGCCAACTTTCACCCCTAACTTTGGATTTGTTTGTAGCAGCGCCACAATTTCAAACTGCTTAAAAAATTTTTCAAGCAACTGCGCTACCAGCGTTTCCGCCTCATTCAAATTGAATTTAAATTGGACATTCAATGCAACTTTGGCAATATGATAAATGACATCGATATACCTAATACCGGTTAACTGCACACTCAATTTTTTATTTATTTCTTGCATTAATTTGTTATTCATAGCCATATAATCTCCCTACCAATGACATTATCAGTAACGGATGATATACCTCTGCGAATGTAATTTTTTCACTTTTTAGATTGCGCTCAATGCCATCTAAAAAATCTGTTTCGATATGCGCCAATATGCTGGCAACCAAATCCCGTTCATCATTTGTAAGCTTTCTTAGATTATAGATACAAATTAGCACCTCCCCTAACAAATCAAAATGCTGATCCTTGTAGGCAAATACCATTATATTAAAGAGCAACCTTAAAATTTCATCCTCATTTTCCCCTTGTAACAGCTCACTCAGTGAATAGCGATTGAGATATGTACTATAAAACACGGTGTGTGTAATACTATACATATCGGCATAATCGCTAACTACTAAACTTTGCCGTCTTCCAAGTGCGGAGGTTATATATGCCTCATCCCTAACCAATGCATCAAAATCGTTTCTTGCAAAATTCCGTATCATTTTATGCTGTAACCGCATGTACGGTAATTCAAGCCGTTCCGCTACTCGTTCGCTAGCCTCAACTTCAACCGGCAAGCCTAAAAAAATTTGTAACAACAAATATGAATCCAAATAAACCGGGAAAACTTGCACCATTGGCTTGTTAATATACTCGGTTGCTCGCTTTGCTAAGGGCATTAAGCCAATCCGATATAAGGATTTACGATGCGTATAAAATAAATTTGTCAAAATTAACTCTGAAAATGCCTTTTGTTTTTCTGCGACTCCTGCTTTCAATTCAAAAAAAGACAGATTACTAGAAATACTAGTATCCGCCTTCCTTTGAATTGACAGAGCGATATTAGTTACTTTGTCCATGTTCGCACCTGCCAATTTGTGCTATTCCTGTTTTTATTTATAACAAATCAAAAGTGTTAGCTTGTTTTGCATGTGCTGGCTTAAGTTCAGCAGCATAGACGGTACTAACCAGTTTAATTGCTAAAATATAGCCGCGCTGAACTGTGATTTGATTATTTTCATCATTAATTGCTGACGATGAAACATTTGATTCTTTGATACGTGAAAATTTAAGTTTCATAACAAATCCTCCTACATCATAAACTGTAATAACATTATCAACTAGAATTGATAAATTTTATTCCTTACCAATTCATGCCATAACTATATACCGCATCCCTCACAAACCACCAAATTCGTCATATATATTGTAAATATTTAGTTGCTAATCTTAACTATCCTGTCCAAATTTCCCCGCCAACAAGCCAATAATATTTAATGAATCGTATCCGATCAGGCATATCAATGAATTTTTAGAACTAGTTTATTATTATTTAGGCTTAATTGGTTCTTTTCGACTCCATATATTGTAGAATGAATTATGAGAATTTTATAATATATATTGGGGATTTATTTCAATTGGGGGGCTAATATGGATAATTTTACTGGAATCGTCTTAAAAAACATGCGCATTGATAAGGGCATATCCTTAGAATCAGCGGCAAAAGATGTCATCACGCCATCATATCTGGCAAAAGTTGAACATGGAGATAACGAGCTTTCTTTTTTCAAAATATTGCTTATCCTTAAAAACCTTAATATTATGGTGATTGAATATATGGTCGAGTATCGTAAGTTTGTACCTGATATCGAAGTGCATTTCAGTGAATCCTTACAAATCGCATATGATGCGCAAAATCTAACACAACTTCACACAATTCAAAAACAGGTTCTCGTGGAATGGCAACGCCAACAGGATCCGAATCTTTACAATCAATACCTCATTTCAAAAGCATTATTAGCAGATTTAACTGATGGGACGCTCTCCCAAAGTGACATTGATTATATTCAAAATTACCTATTTGGCGTAGAACATTGGTCAAAATATGAATATCTATTTTTTACAAATACGTTGGTCCACTTACCCGAAAATGTTGTTTTAACCTTAGCAAAAAATTTATTACTTAATTCCGAATACGCAGCTAGTCCCGAAATCACTGACATTTCCACTAGGCTATTAATAAATATTGCAATTAAAGGAATTTACAACAATAATTTTCAATTAATTAAACTAGTTTTACCAACTGCAAAAAGCCAAGCATTTTTGCATAATAATCACCAACATCGCTTGATTGTTTTGTACCTTGAAGGTCTATATTTCATTCATCAAGGCTTTGTCGTCACTGGAAAAGCGCAAGTCGAAAAAACTTTGGATACAATGCGTTTTATGGATGAATCTGCTTTAGCTGACCAGTTTACAGGCTACTATGCTGCCTTTATTGCAACCACAACTTAAAAAGAGGAAGTGGAACAAAAGGCGGTTTGCAACCTTGATATAATGAAACTTAATTCGTCAGCGATAGTGAGCAAAGCGAACGTGGTGATGAATTAAGTGAGTTATATCAATGGTTGCAGCCTTTTGTTCCACGTTAATAAGCCGGATTTCTACCTTACTAAGATAAGGAGAAATCCGGCTTATTTTGGCTAAAATTTTTCTAGCGTGGACTTTGAATAGGTGTCTCAGATTGATTCCCACTACGAGGCTGGAACCAGTCTGGACACCGTGATGGAAGACAAGCATTTGAAGCCACAGTGCGGTCTTCAAATGTTTACGAAGCTTGGTTCGCTAACGCGGTAACCATCTTCACAAATCCATAATCAGTAACGAAACCCGTTACTGATTATGCCATCACGGTGCGAGCTAAAGTCCAGCCAGTTTCCAGCCTCTTCGTTAGTTTGAGCAGGCAATCTGACTAGTAATATGCCGTAACCCTTGTCGCTGCAAGTTTAGCGGTAATCAATAATTCCACGCTTATCTAGCGGAGTGCCGGTAAATTGCTTGGCGGGCGTAGCCTTTACACCGCGACTGGGGGAATATGTGTGAAGCACATATTTTCGCTGAGGATAAGCTGGGACTCTTAGGAATTTATTCCTTAGAGTCCCAGCTTATCCGAGTTTGCCAAGACAGACATCCAGCCTGCAAGGCTAATCTAATCGTGTTAGGATTAGATTCAGTATTTTGTACAACAAAATGCTGGGATGTTTTGCGTTGCCGGTTCGCAGGCATAAGCACAGACTGGCTTGGCAATGTGCTTCCAGCGTGGTGCGCCAAGTAATTTGCCGGTACGCAGTGGCCAAATTTATTCGATCCCACGCCAGCCGGAATAGAACCATTAAAAAGAGGTCGGAGAAATTTCTCCGACCTCTTTTCTTTTATTTAACTTTAATCCCCTGAAGCCAAACTCTTAATAGGGTCTAACTTAGCGGCTGCATGTGATGGTGCCAAGGCAGCAATCAAGCTGATTACCACGCTGACAATCACTGCGAAGAGGACATTACCGACTGAAATTTGGACGATGTTGTAGTGAATCATCCCCTTAAACGCCGTATTAATAATGAACTCAACCAGGTATGCACCGATTAATCCAAGCACTGCACTGAATAAACCGATGAAGAATGATTCAGAAGTAAACAACCGACTGATATCCTTACGACGACCACCCAAGGCACGGATAATCCCAATTTCCTTGGTCCGTTCTGAAACTGAGATGTACAGAACCACGATAATCATAATCGCTGAAACCAATAGTGAAATACCGGCAATCGCAGCCAAGACGCCTGAAGCCAATGAGATGTACGTGTTAATCGTGCTCAACATTGAACCAACTGAGATAACTTGGTAATCCTTCTTACCCTTGTCATTCTTGATGGCCTTCAATTCCTTAACTGTCTTATCAACGTTATCCAAATTGTTAACGCTCAAAGCAATAAAGTTAGCCTTGAAAGTGATTTTGTTATCCTTGAAAATCTTTTGAAGATCCTTGTATTGCATTGACGTTGAACCACCATCTAAGACACCTGAAACCTTCAATTGCATCTTAACAGTCTTAGGCTTAGCTGTTGGTTGTGCAGCAGCCAACGCTGGGTTAACTTGTGCTTGAGCCGCCTTAGCAGCAGCCACTGGGTCAATGAATTCAAACGTAATCTTCTTACCAACTAGGCTCTTGTAGTTCTTAGATAGCTTCTTGGCATCATCCTTTGAAAGTAAGATTTCACCAGTTTTGGCTTTCTTACCAACAACGAATTTTTGTCCCGTCAAGCTAGCATTCCAAGTCATCAATTGGTTGTTAACTTTCTTGTTACCATACTTGTAAGTAGCTTGGGTCAACATGTATGCCAACTTAGCATCCGAAATGTCCTTGCTGTTCTTGATGGCTTTCACTTTATCCAAGTCTTTTTGTTCCATGATGGCTTTGCTTGGGTCAGCTGCGGCCCGGCCAGTCACTTGCTTGTTCAAAGTCACGGTGCGCGGATTAACTAATGAAGTAATTTGATCATTCATGTAGCCCTTAATCCCGTTACCAAGACCTAGGAACAGAATAACCGCAAAAATACCAATTGAACCACCGAAAATAATCAGTAAGTTCCGTTTCAAATTGTAGCGCACGTGTTCCCAAGCCATCCGGATGTTTGCACTGTATGACAAAGCCTTGGGAGTTGTTGCTTGTGGCTTATCCACGACGTCAAACGCAGGCTTGTTACGGTCATCGCCATCGATTTTACCGTCGGCCATGTGCACAATTCGTGTACCGTAATTAGCAACGTCTTGTGAGTGCGTCACGGCGATAACTAACTTACCATCGGCCGCAATGCTGTCCAAAATTTCCAAAACTTCTTGGGTATTTTTTGAATCAAGTGCCCCTGTTGGTTCATCAGCGATGATGATTTCAGGATCACTAGCCAAAGCCCGAGCGATAGCGACCCGTTGCTTTTGGCCACCAGACAATTGGTTAGGGTGCTTCTTGATATGATCACCCAAGCCCACCCGAATCAATAATTCCGTCGCGCGTTTTTCTTGTTCGGCTTTAGATAAAGTCGTCATCTTTAATGAGATTAAAACATTTTCCAAAATCGTTAAGTGACTAATCAAGTTAAATGATTGGAAAATAAAACCAATCGTACCCCGACGGTAGTTATCAAAATCTTTTTCATTAGCGTGGGCCAATGATTTGCCGTCCAAGACAACATCACCTTCAAATTGGTGATCAAGACCACCGATGATGTTCATCAAAGTTGACTTACCACCACCAGATTCACCTAAAATTGAAACAAATTCTCCCCGTTCAAATTCTAGGTTAATTCCCTTTAAGACCGGAAATTCTTCTTTGCCAAGATAATATGACTTCTTGATATTCTTTAATTCTAAGAATGCCATTCTATGTCCTCTTTTTCTATGCTGAGTTTAAGTTTGATTCTGCTAAGTTTGATAAATTTTTTCAACTTCCACCGTATCAACATTTCACACTAGGTGCTTTACAATACGGGGCGTTTATTTATGACTAGCAAAACCTTAAGTTTTAAAATATAGCCTTCATTATACATGACTAATATCGAAATAGCTCAACAATTGTCCACTTAGTTGACAAGCTTCACAAAAAACTCACATTTTCGCTTACAAATACTCAATACATACATTGACGGTAGCCCCTAGATAGTCTAATATTACTTATGTTTATGGTAATCATTCGCAGTACCTATAAACACCAAATAATAACTTGTTTTTGAAAGGGAAAATCAAATGAAATCTACTTTACGTAACCTATTCCTAGCCACTTTTGCAATTGTTATTGTCGTTGTATTGGCTGGTTGCGGTAAAAGCTCAACAACCACTAACGCTAGCAACACCATCACTACCGGTAAATTAACCATCGGTCTTGAAGGTACCTACGCTCCATACAGCTACCGCCAAAACGGTAAGTTAACCGGTTTTGATGTTGAAGTTGCTACCAATGTCGCTAAAAAATTGGATTTGAAGCCTGTTTTTGTCCAATCAAAGTGGGATTCGTTGATTGCGGGTCTTGATGTTAAAAAATATGACGTGGTTTTCAATAACGTCGTTGTAACACCTAGCCGTGAAAAGTCTTACAACTTTACCAAGCCATATATGTATTCTAAATCTGGCTTAGTTGTTAAGAAGACTTCAACAATCACCGCCGTATCACAAATCAAGGGCAAAAAAACTGCTGAAACGGCTTCATCAAACAACGCTGTTGATGCCAAGCGCATTGGTTCCGAAGTTGTCCCTGTCCCTGGCTTCGCTGAAGCTTTAGACTTAGTCCAATCTGGTCAAGTCGTTGGGACAATCAACTCACGTGAAGCCTTCTTAACTTACGAAAAGGCTAACCCTAAGAACAACTTAGTTTACATCAACGCTGGTCAAGAAATTCCAATCCAAAAGATTGCGGGTATCTTAAGCAAGAGTAACCCTAAACTCAAGACTAAAATTGATAAAGCTTTAATCGAGTTACGCGAAGACGGTACACTTGAAAAATTATCAAAGAAATACTTTAACGGCGACGTTACAAATAACTAATATCAACTTCAGGTCGGTGACACACGTGTCCCGGCCTGAAATTTTATCTATTACAATTACGATGAGAGGAATCCTATGCTTATTGAAATATTCAAAGCTAACTTCGGTGAACTATTAAAAGCGGGGTTTATGTATACCGTTCCGCTGGCAATTATCGCTTTTACAATTAGTTTGCTTTTGGCTGTCACTTCCGCTTTTATCGGTATGTCAGAAAGTAAGAATTTTTTTATTCATTGGATCTTACAACCACTGAATAAATTCTACGTCTGGTTATTCCGTAGTACGCCATTACTATTGCAATTATTCATCATTTTCTACGGTATTCCCAAAGCCTTCCCTGGTTTTTCACTCAGTACATGGGCCGCTGCTATCATCGGTTTCTCCTTGAACACCGGTGCCTACTCGTCTGAAATCATCCGTGGTGCGATTCTTGGGGTACCACAAGGACAATTTGAATCAGCCCGGTCACTTGGCTTAAGCCCACTAAAAACCTTCCGCTACGTTGTCTTACCACAGGCATTCCGGATTGCAATTCCACCTTTGAGTAACTCTTTCATTGCTTTGGTAAAGGACACCTCACTGGCATCAGCAATTACGATGGTCGAAATCATGCAAACGGCACAACAAATTGCCGCGGCAAACTTCCAGCCACTCGATACCTACCTGATTGCCGCTTTCATTTATGCAATCTTCTCAACGGTCCTATCACAACTACAAAAAGTCTTAGAAAAGCATTTCAAAAAATTCGATTCATAGTCCACGTAGTTAGCATGGCATTATTTCAAGTGAAAAGCAGCTCGATTTCAAACAAAGAAATCGGGTTGCTTTTTTCTTAACTACACATCGTAATTTAATAGAAAATGGGGCATTGACGCAGATACAGGTTACTAAACATCATATAAATAACATCCCCATCCATTCTACAAACAATTCGTTACCGCCATACTTAAAAAAGGCGTATACTTCGATAATGTAATTATTAATACTGTTATTCAGCAATTCATTAGGAGTCAAACATGCAAAAAAAATACGGGATACTTCCCGGTTTAGCTTTAAGTTTTGGGGTGGCCATCATTGCCCAATTCTTGAGTAAGTTCATCCCCCATTTAGGGGCAGCCACCATTGCCATTTTCTTAGGTATTATCCTTGGTAACACCGTGATTAAGCAATTATTATGGAAAGTCGGCACCGGCTTTGCTGAGAAAAAATTATTGGAAGGTTCCGTTGTCCTCTTGGGCGCCACGGTAACTTTTCAAACCATCGCCGAACTACGGTTACAAGGTGTGGTGCTAATCATTATCCAAATGGCAGCCACTATCGCCTTTGTCTACTGGCTGGGTAAACGTCTCCTGTTCAATCGCGAAACTGCCCTACTCATGTCGACTGGGAACGCCATCTGTGGGTCTTCAGCCATTGCGTCAGTAGCGCCGGTCATCAAAGCGAAAGACGATGATCGCCGGACCGCCATCATGATGGTTAACTTGATGGGAACTGTCTTGATGATGATTTTACCAATTATCGGGCCACTGGTTTTTGGGCATAACAACCTCCTCATTGGTGGTTTAATTGGGGCAACCGTCCAATCCGTTGGTCAAGTTATCGCAAGTGGCTTGATGGTCAATCACATGGTCGCAACCTACGCAACTTTGTTCAAAATCATGCGTATTATCTTGTTAATCGTCGTCGTTTTGCTTTTCAGTAAAATGCAAAAAAATTACGATGCCAAACAAGGTGTCGTGACTGAAACAAAAGCCAAAATTGGGGTTCCTTGGTACGTCTTAGGTTTCTTCATTCTCTGTATTTTAAACAGTTCCCTTCACTTCCCAACAATTATTAGTGGTACCGCACATACTATTAGTAGTTGGTTTGAAGTCACGGCCTTAGCTGCCATTGGTTTGAACCTTAACTTGGTTGCCTTCATTAAATCTGGTAAGAACCTGGCGATTTACGGCGCCGTGGTCATGGTCTTCCAAGTCGCCCTCGCAATTATATTGTTAAAAACGTTATTCTAAAATATGTTTCATGTGAAACACAAAAGGGCTAGGACATAAATTGTCCAGCCCACAAAATAAGCCGGATTTCTCCTTATCTAGTAAGGTGGAAATCCGGCTTATTAACATGCGAAAAATGGCTGTAACTGTTGATATAACTCACTTAATTCATTCTGCTTCTTCAGCAACTGGCGCCCGCAACATATCACGGAAGTACCAGCGCATCCCAACAATATGTCCAACGAACAAGAATGCCATCATCAGACTGAACCATGTTTGTCGCACCAGTAATGTTGAAATCAACATCATCGCGCCAACGCCGATGTGCATCTTCAATAATGATTTCGGCTGCATTTTGCGTTCAATAAATGGGCGTTGGACATATTTTTGATAGGCTGGGCGGCTTAACAAATAATTGTTCAAACGTTCTGAACTCCGACTCCATAGCCAAGCCGCTAATAAGTACAGCGGTGTTGTTGGCAACCCAGGTACCCAAATACCTAACGTCCCAAATCCAAAGGCAATTGCACCTAAGGCAATATAAATTATCTTTTTAATCATCCGCAACTCCATTCCAAGCTTTTGAACCTATTCTAACAGTCATTTGCGAACAACTTATGAAGATAATCAACTTTTGCTTATTTTTTATTATCAAAACACTTGCCTTGGAGTGAACTCTAAGTGTTATTATAAGCTTATTGAAAAGTCACTCACCTTATTTATGGAGGATTTTAAAACTATGTCATTAACTGATACTTACACTTTAGCAAACGATGTCAAAATTCCAGTTGTGGGTTTTGGTACTTGGCAAACCCCTGATGGTGATGTTGCCTACCAAGCAACTTTGGATGCAATCAAGGCCGGCTACCGTCACATTGATACTGCCGCTGCTTACGGTAACGAAGAATCCGTTGGTAAGGCCATCGCTGATTCTGGCGTTGCCCGCGAAGATTTATTCGTAACTACTAAGCTCTGGAACGATGATCACGGCTACGAAGAAACTAAAGCTGCCTTTGCCGTTTCATTGAAGAAGCTTGGCTTGGACTACGTTGATCTTTACTTGATTCACTGGCCAAATCCTAAGGCACTCCGTTCTGAATGGGCTGCTCGTAACGCCGGCTCATGGCGTGCAATGGAAGAAGTTTACAATGCTGGTCAAGCTAAGGCTATCGGTGTTTCAAATTTCCAAATCGAACACTTAGAAGAATTATTCAAGACGGCAGTAATCAAGCCAATGGTTAACCAACTTTTCTTGAACCCTTCTGATGTTCAAGCTGAATTGGTTGCCTTCGATAACGAACACAACATCTTGAACGAAGCTTACTCACCACTTGGTACCGGTCGAATCTTCGACGTGCCAGAAGTGAAGGCTGTTGCTGACAAGCTCAACAAGTCAGTTGCTCAAGTAGTCTTGCGTTGGAGCTTGGACAAGGGCTTCTTACCATTGCCTAAGTCAACTCACGAAGCCCGTATCATTGAAAACGGTGAACTCTTCGACTTTGTTTTATCAGCCGATGACACTGCTGTTATTGACGGTCTTACTGGTAAGTTCGGTTCACACTTGAACCCCAACGAAGCCGAATTTTAAGCTACATTAATAAGTTAAAGGAACCGTCAGCAAACATGCTGGCGGTTTTTTCGTACGTTAACAAGGAAGACTTCTCCTTACCAAGATAAGGAGAAGTCCGACTTGTTTTGCAGGCCGGACATTGTATACCCCGACCCCAAAAATCATTATTTCATTAAAAATGCTCGTAATCCCCCTTACCTAATGGTTAAATATGGCATACTAAAGATTAGCCAAGTAACAGTCCCACTTTTTTATCCACAAAGTTATCCACCGTTGCCAGCATTATTTCCCAGCAAACCAATTCCCACACATTTAACCTTTGTGATATTTTCACAAAGACTTGCATAGAGCTTGTGCAAAGAGTTACAATGACTACATACAAAAAATAAGGAAATATACGATAAAATGACAAATCCAACAATTGATTTAATGATGAAACATCGCACGATTCGTTCATTCACCGACCAACCTGTCACTGATGAACAAATCGCTACAATTATCGGCGCTGCGCAAATGGCTTCTACTTCAATGAATCAACAAGCTTATTCTTTCATCGAAATAACTGACCAAGCATTCCGCGATGAACTCGCCCAAGCCGTTAAAAAGCCTTCAATCAGCAATGCCGCTCGTTTCTTTATTGTGGCAGTCGACTTTACTAAGTTGATGTTACCTCAATCAGATGCCCAACAAGCAGTGATGCACAGTAACTTTGGTAACACCCAAATGACTGAGTGGGCTGTTTTCAGCGCCGGCATGGCGGTGCAAAATGCCCACTTGGCAGCTGAATCAATCGGCTTAGGCGCAGTTGAACTCGGTGCCGCATTAATGAGCGTTGATTCCATTGATGCCAAACTTCAATTGCCAGCAATGGTGAAGCCAGTAATCGGTTTTGCATTAGGTTACCCTGATACAGAACACATGCCTGATTTAAAGCCACGCTTAAGTTTAGATGGTGTGTTGATGACTGATACTTACCAACCTACCCAAGCTGAAAATGCCGTCGCTGAATACAATGACCGCATGACTAAATATTATGCCGAACGTGGTGAAGCCGTACCACGCAACTGGTCTGACTGGTTTGGCGTTGCTTTTGGTTCCGAAGAAAAACCATTAGTTCACTTAACCAATTATTCCAAACAAAAAGGCCTCTACAAAAATTAAACTGCACAAACTCAACCGATTTAGATGATTTTTCGTCTAAATCGGTTTTCTTTATTAGCCGATTAATTTGTGAAGCAAACAATAAGTCGTACATGCCTGCCAACTGTCGTAATTCGGGGTATAATAAACTTGTATTTACTTTTTGTGAGTTAATCACTCAGCTGTTCGTTGTGAACTTTGTACCCTATCAGAAAAGGAGCCATCATGGCCTACCAAAATAATAATAATTCTTACGGCAAGAGCGATAATCGTTCTTCTCGTCCTTTTAATTCACGTAACGATCGTCGTAATTCATACGATCGTCGTGATGCTGAACCTGAACCAGAGGTTGAAGTTGGTCAACGTTTTCCATTGACCATCAAGCGCCTTGGTATTAACGGGGAAGGTATCGGCTACTACAAGCGCAAGATTACCTTCATCCCCGGCGCTTTGCCTGATGAAGTCGTCATCGCCGAAGTTACGAAAGTTCACCCTAAGTACCTCTCTGCTAAAATCCACAAAATCCGTGAAGCTTCACCTGATCGCGTTGATACTGTGGACGAATACGCAGGTATCGTGGGCGGGTTTGATTTGGAACACATGAACTACGACGCTCAACTCAAATTCAAAGTTGACGTAATTCTCCAATCATTGGAAAAATTCAAACCACGCGGCTACCAAAACTACAAATTATTGCCAACCATCGGCATGGATAAGCCGTTCCACTACCGGAACAAGGCGCAATTCCCTGTCCGCATGATTGACGGTCGGGTTGCGACTGGAATGTTCAAAATGGGTACCCACGAACTTGTGGACTTACCTGAAGTTTCAACACAACACCCTGCAACGATGAAGGCTGTGCGGGTTATCCGTTCAATTCTCGAAGACCTTGGCACGCCAATCTACAACGAAGAAGCAAAATCTGGGATTGTTAAGACCATCATTGCGCGGGTTTCTGAAAGTACCCACGAAGTTCAAGTAACCTTGGTAACGAACTCAAAGAAGTTGCCTGGTTCACGTAAAATCATTGAAGCTATTCACGAAAAGCTCCCCGAAGTGACTTCAATCAACCAAAACATCAACCCTGGTGAAACTTCCTTAATTTGGGGCGACGAAACGGTCTTACTTGATGGTAACCCATACATCACCGAAACAATTAACGGTAAGCAATTCCAACTTTCACCACGGGCGTTCTTGCAATTGAATCCCAAGCAAACAGCACGTTTATACAACGAAGCAATCAGTGCCTTAGATTTGACCCATGCTGATAACTTAATCGATGCTTACTCTGGTGTTGGTACCCTTGGTATCTCATTAGCGGATAAAGCTGGTTTTGTCCGTGGTATGGATACAATTGCTGAATCAATCGACGACGCTAACCGCAATGCTGAATTGAACGGGATTACCAATGCCCGCTACGAAGTCGGTGCGGCTGAAGACTTGATTCCGCAATGGATTCAAGAAGGTTGGCGGCCGGATGCATTGATTGTCGATCCACCACGTACTGGACTTGATGAATACTTACGTGATGCAATCTTAGCCGTTGAACCAGAAAAATTTGTTTACATTTCATGTAACCCCTCAACCCTTGCCCGCGATTTAGTGGACTTGGTGGAGGTTTACAATGTGGAATATATTCAATCAATCGACATGTTCCCACAAACTTCACGCGTTGAAGCAATTGTGAAGTTCACCCGTCGTTAAAAATACTCGACAAACATTTTATTAAAGAGGATTTAAATACTATGACAGACACAAAAAAGCACGGTGCTGACATCGTCGTGGATAGCTTGACTAACCACGGCGTCGATTTAATTTTCGGAATTCCTGGTGCCAAGATTGACCGCTTGTTTGAAACATTAGAACACCCTGCCGATGGCCAAAAGGCACCTAAGTTAGTGGTTACCCGTCATGAACAAAACGCTGCCTTTATGGCACAAGCTTTTGCCCGAATTACTGGTAAAACTGGTGCGATGATTGCAACTTCAGGTCCTGGTGTTGGTAATTTGGTAACTGGTTTGATGACTGCCAACGCTGAAGGTGACGCCGTGATTGCCATCGGTGGTCAAGTACCACGTAAAGACTTGTACCGTTTGACACACCAAAGCACCCCGGCAGCTCAATTATTTGCACCAATCACTCGTTACAGCGTGGAAATTCAAGATCCAAATAACATTTCAGAAATCATGGGTAACGCTTTTGCAGCGGCTAATGGGCCAAAGCCTGGGGCAGCTTTCATTAGCTTGCCACAAGACGTTGACGATGCTGAAGTTACTACCAGCGCCTTACCAGCTGCCGCTGACCCTAAAATGGGGGCTGCTGCTACGACAGATTTAGCTAACTTAGCCGACCGTATCAAGCAAGCTAAGTTACCAGTTTTCTTAGTTGGTATGCGGGGCTCTAGTGATGAAGCTGTGGCTGCCTTGCAAGAATTGCTGGCCGTAATTCCGTTCCCAGTTGTTGAAACTTTCCAAGGTTCTGGTGCCATTTCACGCGAACTCGAAGCCGAAACATTCTTTGGCCGCGTCGGCTTATTCCGTAACCAAATTGGTGATAAGTTACTCCAACAAAGTGATTTGGTAATTACTTTAGGTTACGATGCCATCGAATACGAACCTCGTAACTGGAACAAGGAAGCGAACTTACACATCGTCACCCTTGATACTACCGCTGCTCAAATTGACAATAACTTCCTGCCTGAAGCTCAATTGATTGGTGACATGGCTGCCAGTTTACGTCAATTAAAGACGGACCTCGTTGGTCACACTTTGCCAGCCGAAACTGTTGCTAAGTTAGGTGAATTCAAAGCTGAATTATTAGCTGCTGACGAACCTAACTACACACCAGCTGAAGCTCACTTGAACCATCCTTTAGCCGTTGTTAAGGCAATTCAAGAACACGTCACCGATGATATGACCGTCTCACTCGATATTGGTTCCCACTATATCTGGATGGCGCGCCACTTCCGTTCATACGTTCCACGTCACTTGTTGATTAGTAACGGTATGCAAACGCTTGGTGTCGGTTTACCATGGGCGATGACTGCCGCGTTAGTTCGTCCAGACGCTAAGTCGGTTTCTGTTTCTGGTGATAGTGGTTTCTTCTTCTCAGGCCCTGAACTCGAAACCGCCGTCCGTCTTGGTTTGAACACCGTTTCAATCGTTTGGAACGATAACTACCATTACAACATGGTTGAATTCCAAGAAGAAATGAAATACGATCGTTCAGCCGGCGTGAAGCTTGGACCCATCGACATTGTTAAGTTCGCCGAAAGTATGGGCGCAACTGGGTTACGTGTTGATAGCCCTGATCAATTACAATCTGTTTTGGATCAAGCCTTTGCAACTGAAGGACCGGTTGTCGTTGATATTCCAGTGGATTACTCACACAACTACGAATTAGGTGGCCAATTAATTGGCTCACAAATGGGTTAATAAATAATTTTCTGACAAGCTAATCGTTACTTCATTAGCTTGTCAGCTTACATAGCTTTTACATTCACTTAGGAGGAAAATATATGAGTACAAATACACTTTATGAACATGGAACCTTAGCAATGCTGATGGCCGGTGATATGGAAGGTAGTATTACGGTGGCTGATTTACTTAAGCACGGCGATACTGGCATTGGGACGTTACATGGTTTGAACGGTGAAGTGATTATTGTTGATGGTGAAGTTTATCAAGCTGACGAAACTGGTACTGTTAACCACATCACCGATTCAACGACTACCCTGCCATTTGCCTCAGTGCACTACATGGAAAGTGATAAAGCAATTGATTTTGAAACATGTAGTTTCGATGTTTTAACGCATAAATTAGTTGATTTAGAAAACTTGCAAAATGTTTTTGCCTCAGTTAAATTACACGGAACTTTTTCACACGTCAAAGTTCGCGTAGCACCGAAGCAATTCCCACCTTACCCAAGTCTCTTGGAAGTTACCGAAAACCAACCAGTTTTTGAAACTGATAATGTCACTGGTACAATAATCGGTTATTTCTCACCTGAACTTTTCGGAGGCTTAACTGCAGCCGGTTGGCACCTGCACTTCTTAAGTGATGACCGCCAATTTGGTGGGCACATTCTTGATTTTGCCGGTACAAACATCAAAGGTGAACTCCAAATTTTTGAAAACTTTGAACAACACTTCCCAATTGCTAACCAAGCCTTCCGTGACCACACGGTTGATTTAGACACGTTGAAGGATGACGTGGCCCAATCAGAAGGTAATAACGACTAGCAAATGTTTCATGTGAAACATTTGTGGTTTTGTAAGCGTAGCCCCCAACGGCTACGCTTTTTTTTGCTCTAAATTTTCACCCTACGCCTATCTGGTCAATTCGTCTCCGAAAACAGAAAAAATATTTTAACCAAAAAAGGACTCGCAAAATGCGAATCCTCCCTCATATCCAAATAATCGTTATCGCTGAAAATTACTTCAGTTTAATCTTATTAGTCAACATAAATGCTGGAATCAAAATGATAAGCACTAAGATTGTTGACCACAGGAACCCTTGTTGATAGGCACCGGCAAGTTGCGTTGCTTGGGTAACGTGGTGTGTACTAATGTAGCCTGCGACCACTGTCGACAGCAGTGCTGCGCCAAAACCACCACCAACTTGTTGTAGCATCCGGGTGCCCATTGATGCTGATGCCGAATCAGCTTTAGGTATACCGACGAATGCATCCGCCATCAGTGCCGATACGACCGCTGCACCACCGATACCACGGATGAACATGATAATGCCAATTAACCAATATGCTGATTTTGCATCAAAATACACGAATGGCAATGTCCCGACAATATCGATCAAGACACCGATAATTACAACCCACCGAGCTCCAATTGAATCAATCATGCGGCCAATAATCCCACGTGAGATGAGCATCCCCACGCTTTGAGGAATTAGGGCAATCGCCGCTATTACGACACTTGCGCCGCGGACATCTTGAAAGAACAGTGGCAATAGAATCATTGGTCCACTGGTGATAAATCCAGCTAGAAATAAACCAACCATTGATCCCGTAAAGTTACGGTACTTAAACAAGTGCAGCGGAAGCGTGGCTTTGTCCTTGCGTATGATCGCATAAATGATGTAGACCACTAGCAATACCACCCCAGCACCGATATAACTTAAGGTGTCACGATTAGTAAAGTTACCGTAGTTGCTGGCTTGTACAACACCGTAAACAATCATTCCCGAAATTGCTGCGAGTAAGAACACGCCTAGGCCATCGAATTTGGCTTCTCGATTTTTAGGGGCGATTGCAGGTACTTTCTTTATCATCAAAATTGAAGCAATGATGACGATTGGGACGTTGATGAAGAAAATCCAGCGCCAAGAACTAGATTGCACGATTATCCCACCGATAATTGGTCCGAGCATCGGCCCTAACGTCATTGGCACACCGACAATGGCCATCACGCGGCCCATTTTGTCGCCGCCCACCGCGTCAACAAGCAGCGTAGTTAAGAGTGGCATAATTAATCCCGCTGCAAAACCTTGGAGCAACCGGAAAACAATTAAGGAATCAATATTCCATGCCATGCCTGCCATTAGTGAAGTGATTCCAAAGGCCACCTCCGCCCATAAATACACTAATTTACCGGAGAAACGGTTGACCAACCAGCCAGAAAATGGAATTGCGCCACCCATAGCAAGTGCAAAACCAGTGATTGTCCATTGAACAACGGCTAATTTGGTGTGAAAATCGACACTCAGTGTGTTCACTGCGATATTCACCATCGTCGAATCTAGCATCGGTGCCATTGACCCCAGCACCAGAATCCAGGCGATTGTCAGCAAGGGCTTTGGAATCGCCGCTTGCTTAGTTTGAGTAGTTTGTTGAGTCATGATATATACCTCGTAATAGATTATTGAGGATACATACTACGTGTATCTACCTGACAAATATGCTTCACTTAAATTCACCAGGTAGATATTTTTCGTCTGTTATTAAGCTACAAACTGTATCTATCTACAAAAATCATCATACACCCTCATTTTCAACATTACAACCATTTTGTGCGTTTTTAGCTACAAAACGTATCTTAATCACCAAATATCCACATACTCCGTGTTATAATCTAACATAGTACATAACCTGCACTACACCGAATTATATCCTGAAGGAGCTAAAATAATGTCAGATAATATTACCGATAAAAAAAATACGACCCGGCGCTCTGGCGAGGCCCTCACCCGCGCAATTTATACCGCTGCGCTCGATATTTTGAATACGGCTGGTTTTGAAAAAGTAACTTTTGCCAACGTTGCCCGCCAGGCTGAAACCGCCCGAACGGTACTATATAAGCGCTGGGATAGCCCCTTCGCCATGCTTTTCGACGCCGTCCAATATTTCTCACACGATGGTAGCGACGATGCTCCTGCGGTTGATTTTACCGGTCATACTTTGCGCGAAAATTTAATTAGTATCGTCAACCACTTTCACGTCTCGAATCCATTTATGCGGGCGTTATTATTTGAACTCGGTCGTAACAGTCCCGAAGTTCAAAAGATTTTTGAGGACATGCGCCAACAAGAATTATTCTATATGGAACGCGTTCTGAGCCAAGCGCAACTTACAGGTGAAATCAAACACACCGTGACTGATTACGTCAAACTCATGCCGTTTAACTTGGTGCTTTATCAGGCTATCATTAGCCAAACCGATCTCACACCAGGGTTTGGCATTGAATTAGTTGATAGTGTGGTATTACCCGCCATTATGGCACAACAAAACTAAGCCTGTTACACGCAACCTAAATAGCTCGATGTCTTTTGGCGACATCGGGCTATTTAGGTTGGCTTAGAATGGTTTTAAAACTCATATTAATTTCATGTAATGCTTGCTAGCCGGAACATTAATATTATCACTTAGATATAGGACTTTTTCTTTCGCATCAAAACGCTTTATTTTTTCTTTGTTAACCACTATTCCCCTTTGAACTTGTACTAAAAATTCATTATCGGCTAAGAATAATTTCAAATCACCATTAATTTGTACTACTTCATCTTGTAGATGGAGCAGTAATTTGTGATCCCCATAATCCGTTTCTAAGTAAAAAAAACGATCTATATTTGCAGAATATTGGATTGAATTAATGAAATATATAAATTGCTGTTGCGTCTCGTGTGCCACAATCATATGTCTAGTCACAGCAGCCCCTAAATCATCACCAATACGCCGCTGAATCATTTCTTGACCCATTGACTTTATAATGTAATCTAAAATTTCAACCCGCGCTTCAAGCGCAGTCATAACTAGTTCATCATGCGACGTAATAAAAACAATAAATGCCTGACTATCCAATTCTCTAACTCTTACAGCTAAATCAATGCCATTTATTTCTACGTCGTCATACTCAATATCCAAAAAATAAATGCCGCCGCTCACAACATTATTTTGAAGATATTCAATTACATCATAAGGAGTATTTGTGTTACACGTAACATCCGCATCGTAAGCTTCAATCAACACTTTATTCCTTATATATTGTAAATATATCTTTGACAACTGCGGATTATCCTCACATAAAAAAATATCAACCATATTAACCCCTCTATATGTTATTCATTTTAATTGTAAATCGACCGGCTTTTGTTGAAATACTAAATGAAGAATTGGGATATGCACTGAAAATTTTCTGAACATTAACCAAGCCCTGCCCTTCATGATTTTTCTTAGTTGTGTAACCTTTTGCCAAAATTTTCGTAGAATCAACCTTTGAATCCACCACGTTACTAATAATTATTGAATTTCCACGATTAGTATTTAATAGAACTAGCTCAATCAATTGATTTTGTTCGCTCATAGTCTTCAAATTTTCTAACGCATTATCCATCACATTTCCAATAATTCGTACAATATCAACAGCGTCTAATATTGTGTCAAATCCTTCATCCACACTAACTCGAACTGTAACATTATTTTGAAGCAGCTCACTAACTTTAGCCTGTAAAATTTCTTTTAAGATTACTGACCTAATTTTGCTTAATTCACCCCAAATGCTTAATCCAATAAAAGACTGACTAAGCGTTTTAATAGTCCCGTCTAAGTAATTTGTCAATTCTTCAACTTCTTCATCTACTGCCATTTGATGAGCAACAACAAGTATATTGTTCATGTCATGCTTCAATGCTCTCGCTTGATTATTCGTATTACGCAGTAAAACATTGTATTTTTGGAGATAACGATACTCCACCTGTAATGACTCCGCATTGACAAACTCACTAGCAATAACATCCATTTTTCGAATGTAACTTAAAAGTGCCCCTATCAATATAAGTGAAACCGTAGTTGCTATTATTTCATATTTTTGTTGTATTCCATATATTTGGAGAACAATTACCAATCCAGAAATGATAATCATATATAATCGAATACTACTTACCGTAATATTTTCAATTTTTTTATCAAAAATAGCTCGCGTCACGTTTGTCAAATTAAGAATTTTTTTGAACCACACTGCAACCCCAATACCAATTATTAACGCAATAACGTTTGTTGCTAGCACAAACTCAATGTTATTTCTCACGTATTTTCCTGTCATCATTAGCGTAATGACATCACCAACCATCGAAGACATTAGCAAAATCACGAATGAAAGATAATAGCCAATCTCAATTACCCTAGCATTTTTTAAATTTTTTGTTATTAAAACACAGACCAATAAATAGAAATAATAAAATAAGGTAGATTCTCCCGTTAGTAACGGAGAAACAACCCAGAACCCTAAATTTACCACATGAATTAATCGACTATGTCGTATATACCGCCAATTAAAAATATACACTACAACAAGCAATACAAAATTATTGAGGTACTCATTGGCAAATAAATTCCCCACAGAAATATAATTCATCCGAATAGAATTTTCCAGATGCTTTTTTTAGTTGTACTTGAATTTGCGGCAAAAGCCGAAACATTTTGGCTATCGGCAGATACTACCGCTGTTTTACCCATTGCAATACTGGCTGTAGTCCCCACCAGCAAACCAACCATTTCTAATAAATTTAGCGGTATTGTGTTTCAAAAAAGCTGGCTTGTTATAATTCTATCATTAATTGAATTAAGATAGGTTTTTTCTTATATTATTTATCCTAGGTTAACCTCATGTCGAAAAATTTCATCTAAACTTGGATAATGTTGATCAAACACTGGTACATAACCCGTTGAAACCACCTTATCATAAATTAATTTCCCAACTTCTTCATTGGCTAACTTTAAATTTGCGACACCTTGGTTATCAATCGTACATTCAAGCACGCTTTTATATTGCTTTAATAGCGCAATATCTTTATACCCATCAATCCGTAATTCCAAGCGACCGTACTTTTTTTGTATCTCATCCGGACGTCCATCTAAAACAGTTTTACCATTCTTAAGCATTATAATTTTGTCAGATATATGCTCCACGTTTGCCATGTTATGGTCAGAAAATATTATCATTGTTCCTTCATCTCGTAAGCGGAGCACTTCATTCATTAATAATTCAACATTCACTGGATCTAATCCCGAAAATGGCTCATCCAATATAAGTAACTTAGGATGTGCAAACATACTCACAATTAATTGCACTTTTTGCGCATTTCCTTTTGACAACGACTCCACCCGATCGGTCATTTTTCCAACAACATTTAATCGATCCATCCAAATTTTTAATTCATGCCTTACTTCCGCTCTTTTCATTCCGTGTAATGCACCAAAGTAAATCATTTGGCTTTCAATACTTTCTTTCTGGTACAACCCTCGCTCTTCTGGCATAAAGCTAATTTCTCTATAATTTTTTTCAGTTAGCTTATTATTATTCCATAAAATTTCACCCGAACTGGGCTGAATAAAATTGAGAATCGTCCGAAATGTTGTCGATTTTCCCGCGCCATTCTGGCCAATAAGGCCTAAAATCTCGTCTTCTTTCAGCGAAAAGGATAAATTTAATAACGCTTGTTTATTACCAAATTGTTTACTAACGTTTTTTAACTCAATCATCGTAACCACCCCATATATTGCCTACGTATTTGTTTTATTAATTTATAATCCATATAAAAATTAATAAGAAATTCGGCTGAAATTTCATATTGTGCTGTTTAGTTAATATCCAATAAACGACAATAAACAGTACTAGCTAACCCGTATACATCGTCTATACCCCTTCATTATCAACCTCTTTTCACTCAGTAGTATCATGTGCAATAATTTTCAATTCATTATTAAATGCTTGCATATAAGGGCTGCTTGTTTTCTTGCTTAAATAAGCTATCTTATATTGCTTCGGGAGCATCCATACTATAAGAAAAACCGCCTCTAGTAGATTAATCATTAATGCAATCCAGGCAAATACATAATCTATCTCCCCATCTACTAAACTTGTTGGTAAGCAAATTGGCCCTACTAACGGCGAAAGCAAGCATACTTTATAGAACCACCCCATACCCGCTTCACTCCAAGCTGACATTGGCATCAGCGCTAACGAAATCGCCATTCCGATTGCTAACACAAAAGGAAATATCGATCCTTGAACCTGCTTTTTTTGACTGACATACATTCCAACTTCGGTTCCTGCTTCAATTAGCCAAAGCATCGCACCTAGAATATCCACTACTAGAAACATCACCTTTGGAGCGCTCAATTCTTGTACCACTTTTTGAAAAACTAACAATTTTGGCGTGAATATAAATATCAATTTGAAAGACACTAAATAAATTCCTGTATTGATTAATAACAGACCAATAACCCCCGTTATTTTTCCAAAAAGCTGAGCCTTCGTGGAACTAAATGATAAAATTAATTCCATTAACTTTGATGTTTTCTCTTCTGAAATTTCTACTGCACTAATATTGCAATACATATAACTCATAATCAGCAGATAAAAAGCAAGCATGCCATTAGTAAGCGTTATTATATCTTGGTGGGATAAACTTCCCTTCGACGATCCTTGTGTAACTAACATTCCAACTATGATTATCACGATTGGCAAAAGCATTGCTTGCCAAAAAAATGGCTTTTTAAGCCACTTAGTTATCGTCCGTTGTGCCACAATTAAAATTTGCGTTCTATTATTAGGCATCTTATACTCCTTATCTCAATGCTTGCTAAGAATGTGTACGCTGTAATACCGAATAACATACTTCAAGCTAAGCGACAAAATTACTATGTGAATTCCATACATTACTACAGCCATATACCATTTGACAGAAATAGTACTGCCTATAAAAATGTCACCAATGCCTGGAATAATCATACTAATGTATTGAAAAAACAAATTATTAGCTACATTAGATTTAATTAAGCTTGTGGCAAATACTACAATTACCATAGCCACAACAACCGAATCCCATGTAGTTTTACTAAGTTGTTCCTCATCACGATAATTTGCAGAACGCCAAATTGACAACACTAGCGTGAACCCAACCGTAAGCAGTATTGACATCGTTAAATTAATTACTTGCCAGCCAGCGTAATAATGAATTAGATTTCTAATAATTTGTGAATGTAAATATTTATCAACCCACAATAAGACAACAAAAGTACTCAATAAATTACCGCAAACTAGTAAAAGTGTTGCATAAAATTTACCCAATACCTGGGCCTTAAAACCCGTTTGTGCAATTAATAATTCTGACAACTTCGATGTTTTATCTTCAACAATACTCGCTGCAATCATCCCCATGTACGGGATAATCAACATAACTGTAAGCAATGGTGCCATGATTTGTGGTAAAAATTTACTTGCAAATGCTATTCCAACATCAGAGTCACCATACTTAATCACTACATATGAAACCAGTAACAACATGCTCGTTATTGGCCATAGTGCTGAAGTCCAAAAAGCGGACGTTTTTATCTGTTCCTTAATACTATGTTGCGCAATAACCCGCGTCCTCTTAAAATCAAACACCATATCTTTTTCTCCTAAAAAACCCGCATACGTAGTTGTATGCGGATTTCATCACAATGCATTAGTTATGAAATGTATTACTTCTTCTTTGTTGCTACATAAAGCCCCAAAGTACCAACAATTGTTTCCGCAAGTGGAATTGTTAAGGTTGATGTTGAATAACTTTCAACACCAACCCATGATACAACCAATTTACCAAACAAAATGTTATTTTTCTTAAAACACCATTTCAGCTCTTAAAACCACCAAAATTCAATTTCAAGCAACGCGATAACCACTTTATTACACGGAAGCAAAAAAATAGCTCGATGTCTTTTGGCGACATCGGGCTATTTAGGTTGGCTTAGGACGAGTCCCTCAGCCGATTTGAAGTTAGTTTTTAATTTCCGCCACCAACAGTTGGGAACTCGGGAATTTGCACGCCGTTTGTTACTTGACCCGCAAAACGGTTACCAGTTGGTTTAGCTTGTAAGCCTAAGCTTTTACGTAAAATATTAGTGGCTTCTTGACGGTTACCATCAGGAATCACTTGGAATGATTGGCCATTGTACATGTAGCCAACCCCTTGCATGTGTTCAGACTTAATTGTCTTAGTTGCGACACGATACTTAGAAGCCATCGTCATCAAATCGTTGAATGACAAGTTGGTTTGCACATTCTTTGACATTGATTCAAAGAACCCAGGGGTCAACAAGTTTGCCAAATCATCAGCTTGCTTAGCTAATGCCGTTAAGACCAAACGTTGACGCTTTTGACGACCGTAGTCACCCAATGGGTCAGTATAACGCATCCGTGAGAAGGCCAACGCTGCAGCCCCATTCATGACAGTGTGTGGCTTGAAGTTCTTGCCATCTGGTGCATACTTATATTCGGTCTTACCCTTGTAGAACTTGTACGTGTTAGGTTTCTTATTATTTGGTTTGTATGTGAACGTAAGTGGTGATTTAACGGTCACACCACCAACTTTATCAACCATCGTTTGCAAACCACCCATGTTGATCAACGCGTAGAAATCAATTGGCACGTTCAAGAAATCTTGCAACGTTTTAATTGTTGTTTCAGGGTGTCCCTTCCCATCAGTTGTTGGGAATTCATAGGCGGCATTAATCTTCATTGGGAAAGTTTGTTCAAACCCAGGAATTGAGACCATTGAGTCACGGGGAATTGATTCCAACGTTGTGGTCTTCGTTTTAGGGTTAACAGTCGCAATCATCACTGAGTCTGTCCGACCTGTGTAGCTGCGATCCAATGAACCGGTATCAGTCCCTAACAAGAGAATCGAAATGGGCTTACCGTCCTTCAAAACTTGTGAAACATCACGAGCTGGTTTGAAATTAGGATCAAGTGGGTTATACGTATCTTTCAAAGCCACCTTGGCATTGTGATATGTATACGCTCCATACGCTCCGGCAGCTACGAGTAATGCAACAATGACTGCAATAATAATTTTCATTTTTGATTTTTTGTGTTTTTTTGGTTTATCCGCATCACGGCGAGTTCGTGTTTGATTATCCATTATTTATTTCCCCAACATTTTGTATTTAGACTAACGAACGAATTATAGCCCGTTCTGTGCTATGTTTCAAAGAAATGGTGCTAAAATCACGCAAATTACTAAATTCTTAATTATTCAACATCGCTAGAAAGCTGTGCTGGAGCAAAAATTCTAAGCCTCCAATTAACAATTTTTCCTAGTACCATATATCGTTTATTTTTTTAGTTACACAATCCGTCACAAATGCTAAAGTAATTATACTAACACGATAGGAATGCAAATGGCTAAAACACAGCAAACTAAAAACCTCGAAAAATGGCTCTGGCAGAATAAAGCTACCAAGCACAGTACTTGGGGCGTATATGAAGTAACCTTTGGTGATCGTGACTTACGCAAAAAGGATGGTTTTCGCGAACGGGTTGACTTCATGACGGCCGAAAACTCTGCCAAAGGTATGGTTTTCCGGACATATGAATTAAAAATTTCGCTTGAAGATTTTCGCACGAAGGCGGCTAAATCCTTTGTCGGTGACTACGGTTATTTTGTCATGCCCTATGCTGTCTGGCAAGTAATTCCAGTCGCCGAACTGCAACCGTACTACGACCAAGGTATTGGTGTGATTACCCCTGATGCGCCCGATGGCAAAGTTGGCGTCATCAAAGCCAAACACTTAAAGGCTGCTAACCGCGAAGCCCAAGGGTTACCACTTTATTCCACCCAAGATTTAATGGAAACGATGATGAAATCCGCCGTCCGTGAACAGAATAAATTATACAAATTAAAAGGTCGTGGCTATTGGGAATAACATTCTTCCACACTACAAAAAGGGGCTGGGACAAAACCTAGTGCCAAAAAACTAAATGAGCCTCAAGATTTCGATTTTTGAAATCTTGAGGCTCATTTTTCTATATAAGCTAGGAGAAGAGTTTTTTCGTTTTTTGACTTACATATTCGAACTCATTCAAATTTTGAGGAGTTATTTACAATAAAAATCTCCAGCTCATTATTTTTTTCAATAAATCCATGTTCTTTGTATAATGCTAGTCCATTGTCACTACTACTTAACCATAATCTATTGATTTGATTTTGCTTGGCATATTCCTTCATCTCACTTAAAAGTTGTGACGCAATACCTTGCTTTCGATAATTTGAACAAGTATAGATATTTAAAATATAGCCTTCTTTTCCTGTCAAATTTTCTTGGTATGGAATGCGATTAAATAAACATAAGGAACTTGAAGCAATGATTTTATTTTCAATTATTACGCCCCAACAAATTAAATCTTTATTTATATGTGATAAGTAAAATTCTTTCGTTGTATTTTCTAATTTCTGTGTATCTTCAAGAGATGTAATTTCATTTAATTCTTCAAACAACTGCTTTCTTAGCTGCCAAAAATCATTTACTGATTTTTCATCCATCCTAATAATTTTCATTATCTATTCCCCCCCGATGGTGACTTTACTTATTTTTTTCTCGTTCCAATCTACTATTAAAAATACGTTTCAAAGTATACGCCTCAGTATGCGGATTGTCCAAGCACCCAGACAAAATATTTACCTAAAGTGCGGGTCTGAGTTATGTCCCAGCCCCTTTTTAATTTTATTTCAATTACTTAACTTAGGCAAATAAATCCGTAGACAAGTAACGTTCACCATTGTCAGGTGCCAAGGCGAGGACTGAATGACCAGCACCTAATTCCTTGGCGTGTTCAATGGCGGCATAAATCGCAGCTCCTGATGAGAAGCCCAACAAGATACCTTCCTTAGCACCAACCAAACGGGCCATTTGCCGGGCTTGGTCGCTTGTTACCATATCAACTTTTTCATAAACCTTTTGATCCAAAATTTCAGCGGCAAAACCGGCCCCAATCCCTTGGATAGCGTGTGGACCGGCAGCCTTACCATTCAAGACTGCAGATTCAGCTGGTTCAACCCCAATAATTTCGATTGCTGGGTTTTGTTCCTTTAAATAGTGACCAGCACCTGTGATTGTACCACCAGTACCGATACCTGCAACGAAGACATCAGGCGTCTTGCCATCAAAGAATTCCACGATTTCAGGACCAGTTGTTTCATAGTGTGCTTGTGGGTTAGCTTGGTTAATGAATTGACCTAGTTGCAAATAACCACCCTTGGCCAAGTATTCATCAACAACAGCCATTGAGCCTTTCATACCGTCAGCTTTTGGTGTCGTGATTAATTCCGCACCGTATGCTTTAACCAGCATTTTGCGCTCTGCTGAGGCAGATTCAGGCATCACGATAATTGCCTTGTAACCCTTCGCAGCAGCCACAGCGGCAATCCCAATCCCGGTATTACCAGAAGTAGGTTCAATCAACGTCATGTCTTTAGTCAAGCGCCCGGTTGCTTCAGCGTCTTCAATCAACTTCAAAGCGACCCGGTCCTTCACGGAACCACCCATGTTGAAGTATTCCAACTTAACGTACACGTCGGCGGCGCCCTCAGGAACAATGTTTTGTAACTTAACGATTGGTGTGTGTCCGATATAATCTAAAATGTTTGCTGATTTCATTATCTAATATCCTCTTTTTTTAATTAATAATTCGCGCTGCATTCCCAACAACTGTTTTACCAGCCGCCACATCTTTAACCACGACACTCCCGGCACCGATTTTGGCATCATCATGAACTTCAATTGCCCCCAAAACCAATGCGTTCGCGCCGATTAAAACTCGGTTACCAATTTTCGGATGACGTCGATTGACGATTTCTTTGCGTCCCCCCAACGTCACTGCATGGTGCATTGTCACGTCATCCCCAACAATCGCAGTTTCACCAATCACGACACCATAGCCGTGATCGATAAACAACCGCTTGCCAAGTTGTGCTCCTGGATGGATTTCGACCCCCGTTAATTGTTTCGCCACATGTGCCACCAAATCAGCCATTAATAACCGGTGGTGCCGGTGTAGCCAATGACTAACTCGATGAGCAACCTCAGCTTGGTATCCACTATAAGTCAAAATGACTTGGATACGTGAACGAGCCGCTGGATCGCGTTCGATAATACTATCAATTGTGGCAAACATCAGTCTTAATCCTCCATTCTACTTATTGTTTGGTGCTTTGTTGAAATATGTCAGAAAACTAACATTAGTCCCTCCAATATTTTACAACTAACACCTAAATTATTAACTTTCAACGTACTAAATATCACCATTTCAAAAACGTGGCGCTACAACAAATTATGGCTAAAATTTTTCTAGCGTGGAATTTGGATATGCGTCTCAGATCGATTCCCACTACGTGTCTGGAAACAGTCTGGACACCGTGATGGAAGACAAGCATTTGAAGCCACAGTGCGGTCTTCAAATGCTTGCGAAGCTTGGTTCGCTAACGCGGTAACCATCTTCACAAATCCATAATCAGTAACGAGCCCCGTTACTGATTATGCCATCACGGTGCGAGCTAAAGTCCAGCCTGTTTCCAGCCTCTTCGTTAGTTTGAGCGGGCAGTCTGACTAGTAGTATGCCGTAATCCTTGTCGCTGCAAGTTTAGCGGTAATCAATAGTTCAACGCTTATCTAGCGGAGTGACTGAAAATCACATTGTGGCCGCCAGGCTTTACACCGAAATGGGACGAACTTGACACCATGTGTCAGGTTTGTCGCTGAGGGTAGATGAGCAGTCTTTTGGCTTTAGCCATTAAACTGCCAGCTATCCCGAATTGCCCAAGACAGACATTCAGCCTGGAAGGCTAATCTAATCGGGTTTTGATTAGATTCAGTTGTTTGTTGCAAACAAACTGCTGGAATGTTTTGCGTTGCCGTACCTCAGGCATAAGCACGTGGCTTGGGCATGTGCTTCCATCTCGGTGCACAATGTGATTTTCAGGCACACAGTGGCATCATACATCTCATCTCATCGCATTTTATAAATTCCACGTCAGACGGAATAGAGCCCAAATTATGCAAATAAAAAACGGACTCGTAGTTTACCTACTAGTCCGCTGAAGTATTCAGTCGATTAGCCAGCAACTTTAACAAGGAAAACAAACCTGTTAAAGTCGCTGACCGGGGAATTCAGTCTACACGCTAACAAGTCTGCATTATCATTTGACATTGACAGGTACGGGTTTGCATCGACTGATTCTCCTTCATAATTTCATTGCATCAGGTAGCCCGGACAGCTCCTTCATAATTTCATTGTAGTGACGCGTGAAGCACCACCATTTGTACGTAAAAGTTAATAGTCTTAGCTTACCACCCGCCTTCTCTTTCAGCAAGACCATTCTGTACAAATTTTCACAAAGCTAAATTCATTCGTGAACTTGATATTCTATTTAAAATCTAACTTAGGTTCCCTTTATCGCTCGTTATCCATCGGTGATTTTCCATCCGCAAGCATCGCGTTCCATTATGTAACAGCGTTGGTACATCGACACCCACAGAAAAATTAAAAATCACCACCTCCACTTGTTTATCTGGTAGAATTTATTGACTACCAATGAAAATAAAATTCTGCTAATATTTTGACAGTTTTAATGCTGGTTGCTACTAGCTAAGAACGCCATCAATTGCGGCACGTACGTTAACATTTTTGCAACGTATATGCTTTATACCATGGCAATCAAAAGGTATTAATACAACTGCCATCGATATTGGTTTTTAAATTTGATATAATGTTAATCACAATGTTACAAAAGGAGATAACCCGTGGATAATATACAACAATTACTAAATCAATATGGCTTAATCCTCACCAATTATGAACTCAACTCTGAAATGGTTGCTTTAATGCCTAGCGCCTTACGTGACCATATTACGATGGCTAATGTGACGATTAACAATGAAGAATTAGTCCTCATCGACACTGATGACGATCTCAATGACGACCGTTTTATTCAACTAATTAAGTTGCTTAAGAACGTGCCAATGTCAATTTTATTCATCACTGACCACCTGTCAGCGGACACGCAATTACTCCTAACTCAAAATAAATTTGGCTTTATTAGTGAAAACGGAATGTACTTACCATCATTAGCTAAACCAAAAACAGTCGTCCCAACAATGCAATTAATTTCTTTGTCGAAGAATCAGCACATTATTATCATCGCCCTGCTTTACTGGAAACTGCTCCACGATGATACTAGTAACACCTTCCATATCAAAGTCCGCCAATTGGCTGAGTTATTAGGAATCACGCCAATGACCATTTCACGGACTTTGACAACCTTCGTTGATGCCGGCTGGCTCACAACATCTGGCTACACTCGTAATTATAGTTTTGCTATCCCTGAAGGTTATGACCTCAATACTTGGATGCAAGCTATTCTGCGCCTCTTGCCAAGTCCTGTGCAAAAAACTTTGTATTTGCCAACTGAAGCTATTAACGCTGTACAAAATAAACGTATGGCCGGCGTTACCGCACTTAGCAAATTCACATTAGTCCCATCAACCAAGCTAGTTAGCTGGGCTATGCCAAACAAAGCAATCACGACTGCATTAACTTCAGTAAAGGTTGATCAATTCATGGCGACTTTGCAGCCTAAAAAATATGTAGCTGTCGAAGCTTGGAAATTTGATCCACAAATTTTCAGCCAATTGTTGCCCGCAAACTACCAAATCACAGTTGATCCGATTTCACTGTATTTAACGTTGCATAACACAAACGACCGCCAAGTCGCTGAACAGCTCAATAATTTGCTGAATCAGTTAGTTAAAGCAAAACAAAGCTAAATCGAAACAGTAATTGGATGCCAGCGTCCACGGTGTCCTTAACCATTTGTGAGTCGTAAAAAAATGTGTATTTAATCTAAAAGGCTCCAAGCAAGTTAGACAATCTAACTGACTTGGAGTCTTTTTATTGTAACTATCTCCCAAAAATCCGAGTGCATCCTAGGTTGAGTTTATGTGAATTGTATTGACTTTTTTCTAATCTCACTTAACTTAATGAGACTGGTTTTTCATTAGAATCCAAAAAAATTTGCGGCAATTTCATTCAACTCTGAATACATTAATTCCTGTCTATTATCCGTAAATTATACCAATAACTCCATAATAGATTTAGTTACGACTTTTAGTTTCATTCGTCCACGTTTCGGGCAGAGCTTTCCCAATTACCCAGTAAATTACAAATAATATTAAGACACTTGCCACGACAATCCCGATACGTTGCAATCCCACCGCGCCTCTTAATAATTGGCCATATTTCAATTCATTAGCCATGAGCACCGCAATTGCTAACGTTATCATGCTGCGAAATTCCTTCCCCCGTTTTAACGAAGCAACATGTACTCCACTTGCCATAAGTACAATTGCAATCAACACTCCACCCCAAATCATAGCCATTTTCTCCTCTTCAGCTCACATATCATCCAAAAAACTACAACACCCCCCGTTATATCAAATTGGCATTTACTTTTCGGTGCGTAAAATGTACCGCATCCGGCCAATAAAATTAACTAATAAATATCCATTACCCCACACCCCACAGAATAAACTCATTAGCAAAACTACTTCATAGTGATACATTTTGCTGTATAGCACCCCAAACGCTGCCGTCAATAAGATTAACACTAACCAAAGTGTGTAATTAAATTTTTTCATTATCACCATCCCTCCTAACATGATTTATTTGTATTCTAAATACGTTATCGAATCTGAAGTTATGTCCTCAAGCCCCGTGAGAATCCGGAATATATCCGATGGCGCTATTGATATAAACCTAAACCTCCATTTCCTTTTGATGTAATCAATTATTGAACTATTCTATTGAAATAACCAGAAAGTATAGGGTTACATATGCGTAACATGCTGCTGTATCAACGTTTATAGCGAGTAATGTAAAACAATAATTGCTATGATGTAATGCATTACTTACTACTAATTAATCTTATTGTGGTTAATAATTAAGAAATCGCGAACTTTACCGTGGAATGACTACACAAAAGAAAATTGTGACTCAACATGCGGATTACACCGTGCAGTATTTTTCTGGGCATGCCACCTCATATCTGCAATCACTACCGAAAAATCCTTCGAACATAGATTGAGATTCCATTATTAATGGGTATACTTAACTTAATTCAAAATTTTCTTGGGGGAGATATTATGACCGAATTAGGTTCAACACTAAAACAAGCACGTGAAACGATGGGGCTTTCACAGACATCGGTAGCTGATTCGTTACATGTTTCTCGTCAAGCAATTTCACGGTGGGAAAACGATCGTGGTTATCCTGATATTGATAATCTTACTGAGCTCGCTACTTTATATAATGTAACTGTTGATCAACTTTTGGGGCACAAGACTGATTCCACAAATATCATACCTGCACAAACCGACAAATTAGCCCAAATTACGCACGTATCTCAACATGAAGCCGCTGATAATAGCCTGATTTTAATTATTCTGGCTGTCATTGCAAGTTTGGCCACACCCATTGGATTAATCCTAGGGCCATTAGTACTCAAATTGAATAAAAAAAGAAACAGTCTTTTCAAGATTGTCCTGTTTCTGGCAATCATCGCTATTCTAATTAACGTCTATGATTTATTTCTCATTCTAAATAATTACTTTGATTGGTTTTCGGTTAGTCATGTAAACGGCCCCAATTAGCTAACTTTTAGACTGCTTCCTTTAATTGTGGCTACTATACTTGGCGTAGTCGTCACCTGCCCAATTTTATGCGTTAACCGATATTCAGCTTTCTTTGCACTGACAATTTTTAATTTTTTACTTGTGATTGATCCAATAAATGCAGTGGCTGAACCTTTCTTGGCAGCAATAATACAATCCTTATTCACAACAACTTTGTAGCTGGCCTTCCATGACAAAGATTTTTTTGAGACTGTATATGTCCCATTCGCTAATGCTCCGGTCCGCACATCAATATCTGATACAGCATCATTATCTAAATCCGCTGATACGGTAACTTGCACAGCTTCCTCATTGCTATCAAGCAACTCATACGTTTGTTCCGCCCCATTGACCCCTGGATTATATGTAATCGATGGGGTTTTTGCGTCGTTAAAAAAATCCGCAATCTGCGCTGGCGTCCAATTATTTGGATTACTATTTTCTATTGTGTCAGCGTTTATTCCATTCATACCCAAGCCTAATGCAACTACTGCCACTCCCAATACAACAATACCCTTAGTTTTCATTGTCATCCTCCATTTATATCCTTAATTATTGCGTTGTTTCATCCCCTTGACGAGAACGGGGCGTGTTACATACCAGCAAGCATTGGGTTACATCTTAAATAAGGACCTAGTTTATATCTCTATTGCCGTCAATTTAAATAAATACTTGCCAGTGGGTAATTACGTCTACGAATCCGGCAACGCAAAATTAATTGAACATTTAATAGATGTTTCTTACTTCTTATACCTATCGCAACCACTGTTATGTTCGTTTCGATTATATTTGCCAGTTGTCATAAGATTGACGCTTTGGGTCCATTTATTAATCACATCGTTTTTAGTGTTGTCGTTTGCCTTCTTCGTATAAAACCCCTTGTATCCGGGGATTGTCATTCACATCTTAAATAATTTATTGTCGATACTTTTATTAACTTGATAAATCATAGGTCAAAAAATAACCCGCTCAAAATTTCCGTATTTTGGCCCGATTCCGTCTGACGTGAGATTCTCATTTCTGTACTTTTGTTTAAGACTCACGTATCACGGAATATACCTTAAGCACTAGTTTTGAGCACATCACAAAATCAGTGATAACCGATTTGATTGAATCTGCACCCCACCGAATGGTCTGAAATCAATATTTAATCTCGGACAATGTACCACTGTAAAAACGCAGATACCCATAACATATCGATTTCACGAACCAATTTTTATTAGTATTTTTTTACATATTATAAATTCTGAACAACCGCCGAATTACTGATTGATTGAACTTGTGCATTATTTCAACGTACTTCAGCCCACAACGACTGTTTTTTACTAGTTTGAGTATTATTCCTAACTAACGAAGTGCCGGTAAATTACTTGGCGGGCGTAGCCTTTACACCGCGACTGGGGTGATATGTGTGCAACACATGTCGCCGCCGAGGATGAGATGAGGACTCTTGGGGATTTATTCCCCTAGAGTCCCAGCTTATCCGAGTTTGCCAAGACCGCACTTTGGCTTGGCAATGTGCTTCCAGCGTGGTGCGCCAAGTAATTTGCTGGCATGTAGTGTCCTATTTTATTCAATTCCATGTCAGACGGAATAGGGCCCATTAATATTCTAGAATCTAACTCCACTTCCCCGGATTCCAAATGCGCCCGTCCAACTCACCACTGCTCTGGTCAATTCGCTCAAGTTGTTCTTGGGCTACCGCCTGCAATCCATGCAAAAGTGCGCGCTCGTTAAAGCCAACTGCCCCATCTTCAAGTTCTTTAATCGTTGTAAGTAGCCATACTTGTTCATCCATTTTAGTAGCCCTCCTCTTCATTTTTAATCATATCAACCGTCCAATGCAGTTCAGTCAGATCATCGCGATTCGCAAGCATTTGCTCGTAGACGGCTTCTAACTTAGCTTGGGCTAATTCACTGTCAGTCTGAGCAATTAGCGTTGCCAGTTGCGCTAAGTACCATTCTTGAGTTGCTGCGAAGCCCGTCCCCGCTTGCGTCAGGTAACGTTGATACTCCATAATCAGTGCCAAACGTTCTTCGTCATTTTTGTAGGCAAACTGGCTTATCATCAACGGTGTGCGATATTGCCATCCTAATTTATGTGCCATTGCTTGCAGCGGCCGTAAAATTTCAGAAATGGTATATTGTTCCTGCCCACCTGCTTGATATTCGCGCAACGCATCACTAAATGACACGACAATCCCAAACTCTTTGCCGTTCAAAACTGCGCCCGCGCCAAAGGCAAAGCCCTGCGTTAAAACTTGATCCTGCCAGTTCCGCAGACTTGTTGGTGTGCTATACCAATATAAAGGAAATTGAAAAATAATCCGATCGTGTTCACGTAGCAACTGCTGTTCGACCGTCACATCTAGTTCACTTAACTTATCTAAATGGTGCCGCGTGACATCCTCCCCACTTGGCAATCCATGATACAAAAATTGTTGCGTCGCTGAATGTTCAAAATCTGGGTGAGCGACAATCACTAATGTTTTCATATACTTCTCCTTTGTTTTAGAATAGAGTTAGCTAAATAATAACTCTAAAAATCAATTGGTGACCAACATGGAAAATAAAATTAAAACTCATAAAATCATCGCTTGGGCTAGTTATCTCGTACTAGCTATAATTATCGCACTAGGCGTTTATCTCTGGTATATCGGCGCCTTTACGCACATTGAAGTGCTACGGCGGATTGTTGGTGTCGATACGCACCCAATCCTAGCACCGATAATTTTCTTTATCCTGCAAATAATTCAAATCATCATCCCCATCATCCCTGGCTCATTAATTTTATCAGCTGGTGTCGTCCTCTTTGGCCCTTGGATGGGTTTCGTTTATAACTATACTTCAATTGTCCTTGGTTCTATTTTAGCATTTATGCTCGGGCGTTATTTCGGCCACAAACTATTAAAGCACCTCGTTTCACCCGAAAAACAAATGAAATATCTCAAATGGCTCGATGACGAAAAACGCTTTGCCAAAATTTTCTTCCTAGCAATTCTGTTACCCGGTGCCCCCGATGACATTTTATCAATGATGGCTGGATTATCAAAAATGACCCCACGGACATTTATCATCATTATGATTGTTGGCAAACCACTCTCAATCGCCGCCTACTCTGGCTTATTCAGATTCATTGAAAATTTCTGGCACTAACCAATGATACACAAAAATCCGCAAATTGACCAAGCTGGTCAGTCTGCGGATTTTTATTTACTTTTTCGTAGTTTCTTTATCTAAGGTTTTCGTATCAGCAGTTAATTTAATTTCACCAGTCTTCAACTTATCACCACGGTAGTATTTAACCGAAATGGTGTCACCGACCTTGTGGCTGTATAGAATATCCCGTAACGTTGCTTGATCGGGAGTTTTCTTTCCATCAAGTTCCGTAATTACGTCATACTTCTTGATACCCGCATTCTTAGCGGGACTCGTCTTCAACGTTTGCATGATAACGACCCCGTCTTTAACGGACGTTGGTAATTTCAGGACGCTCTTTTGGGAAGCGGCATCAATGTTACTCAAGTCAACTAACGTCACACCTAAAGCTGGGCGTTGCACGCTACCATCCTTAACCAACAAATTGATAATCCGCACCACTTCATTTGATGGAATTGAAAAGCCCATTCCTTCAACGCTTGTTCCATTCGCATCGCTCGCCAACTTCATTGAATTAATTCCAATGACTTGACCAGCCAAATTAATCAACGGACCACCTGAGTTACCGGGGTTAATTGCGGCATCGGTTTGGATAACAGTCGCGTTACCTGTTTGTTGGCCTTGCTCATTAACTGCAGGCACTGAACGCTTCTTGGCAGAAATAATCCCCTCAGTCACACTGGTTGCATATTGTGAACCCAATGGTGAACCAATTGCTAAGACGCTTTGACCGACATCAATTTGATCAGAGTTACCAAAACTAGCAACTTGGGTAACCTTGGCTGCATTGATTTTAATTACGGCCAAATCCGTCGTAGGGTCCGTCCCAACAATCTTCCCAGAGACCTTTGTGCCGTCACTCATGATAACTTCTAAGGCATTAGAGTCGGCGACCACGTGATTATTAGTCACAACATACGCTGTCCCATCATGCTTTTCATAGATTACACCAGATCCTTCTGATGCCGCTTCAAGTGTATCTTTGGCGCTGTTTGCAGAACTAGAATCGCTGCCACCTTGACCACCTAAAATACCACCTAAGCCACCAGTTGAATCTTGCGCTGATTGTTTTTGCAAATTAACCACCGAAACCACGGCACCTTCAACGGAATTAAATGCTTTGGTTGCTTGGTTAGATTCATTACTTGAATTTTGAACTTTGACAGAACCTTTAGCTGCACTAGTCGTACCAGTTGATGATTTCGGTGCAATAATCGGTTGATCACCGTTACCACTCCAATCTTGGTATAAGTTGTTACCCCCGATAACAACGCCCCCACCAATCATACCGGCAATTAAACTTGTCAAAACAACTTTCCCTGAACGGTTCTTTGAGCGTCGTGAGTTATTGTAATTATTCATATGCTTAGTCTCCTCCATTTTATATCATTAGTTTTATATTAATACTTATCTCGTTGTAATCAATATACTCTTATTACATTAAACAAACTTTAAAAGTATTCTATTTGTTTCTTTGGTGTTTGGTGAAATTTGTTGAAGGCTGCCACTACGTGCCACGGAATCTGCTTGGCGCACCATGATGGAAGCCAAGCTTTCCAAGCCCGTAGTCTTGGAAAGTCGACGTGAACTGGGAGAGTAACCGCTAAAGCGCTAACTCTCCTCATTTCCCTCGAGCGAAGTGATAAATCACTTCCCATTCACGGTGTATAGGCTCCGCCCGCCAAACAAATTCCTTAGGCACTTCGTTAGTTTTATCATAGATTACAATTAACAAAAATGTCATCCGTCAGGTTCATGATTCATTGCCAAATGAGTTATTTTTATGCCGTACCAATAGACAGTTATGCTGATACTAACGGAGTGCCGGTAAATTACTTGGTGGGCGCAGCCTTTACACCGCGACTGGGGGAATATGTGTGCAGCACATGTTTCCGCTGAGGATGAGATGAGGAGTCTTAGGAATTTATTCCTTAGACTCCCAGCTTGTCCGAACCTCTCAAGACCGCACTTTGGCTTGGGAGGTTGCTTCCAGCGTGGTGCGCCAAGTAATTTACTGGCACGCAGTGGCATAGTGGCAGCGCCACCCAATCACCAAATACTATCTATAGTGTACCAAAAAAGCGTCACTCCCTTTAGGAATGGCGCTCTAATTTTTTAGATAACCGTTAACTTTGTCGCTATTTCTGGATCAGTATCATACAACATAAAATCATGATCAACCGCAATATCACGGTTTTGCATAATCTGTTCAACCGTCACGTGCGCTAATACTTTTTGGTTGTTTTCCTTACTGAGATGTCCAAGATAAATTTGTTTGGTCTTGTTACCTAGCAAGTCGATCGCCGCCAACGCACCATCTTCATTGGATAAGTGACCTTTATCACTCAAGATACGTTGCTTTAATGACCACGCATAGCCACCCATCCGCAACATCTCAACATCGTGATTGGCTTCAATCAGGTAAGCATCAGCGTTTTGCAAGGTTCCATGCAAGCGGTCTGACAAGTAACCCGTGTCAGTCACAATCGCAAATGCCTTGGAATTGTGGTGAAACTGATAAAATTGTGGATTGGCCGCATCGTGGGAGACGGGGAAACTTTCAACATCCAAGTCATCCAACGTCAAAACTTTGCCTGGTTCAAAATCCATTTTTTGTTCAGCGGGAATCACCCCAATCTTGGTGCCAATTGCATCCCAAGTATCCGTGTTCGCATACACTGGCATGCCGTATTTTCGCGCGAGGACGCCGACGCCTTTAATGTGATCACTGTGCTCGTGGGTGACAAATAAGGCATCAACGTCTTTTAGCGTACGGCCAATATCATGCATTAAGCTCTCAACTTTTTTACCCGATAAACCCGCATCAACTAGGACGCGGTGCTTTGGGGTTTCAATGTAAGTCACGTTTCCTGAACTACCACTAGCCAAGACACTGACTTTCATTTCATCATTATTAAATAAATCTGCCAAACTTGCCACCCTTTCTACTTGTTGCTGTTATCACTTGTACCGACCGCAGGTAACTTTTCAGTTTGCCCTTTGATTACTACACCCGTAAATGCATTAACCTTCTTCACTTGCATTGTACTACTATTTTGGTTCTTTAGTCCAAAGAACCACGTTGGTACATAAACTGTCGTATTATCAATTTCGAGCAACTGCGCATATGCAAGCCGACTCCAGGCAACTTTTGTGTCATTTGGAATTTCATTATATTGATAAAGCCAAATCAACGCTTTTTCTTCACTGATAGTTGGCGTTTTTTCACGTAGCATTTGCGCCCCATCAATATGTGTCTGCGTATAACTTAAAATCGAATTATTTGTCGACAACTGGAAACGAATTTGCCCCGTGTAAGAGAAGACCGTCCCCGCAGATAATGCCTGTACATACACGATTTCATGCTGGTTCATACTTGATAACCGCGCGCTGTAAACGTAGTCTTTCCCATCAATCACATTAGCCGCGTCTTGAATAAACGCATCTAACACTGGCGCTGGATCTTTGGGGTCAACTTTAGGCGCATGGCTGGCTGGTACAACAACTTGTAAGCCATTATCCACTTTATGCGCGTTCACGTTTTTCAAATCATGCAACTTATCAGTAAAGTCACTAACGCGTTTACCCGCTAAATAGAAACCTTCCCCCGCTTCATCTGAGGGCTTAGAAAAAGAAATATCATCGCTGTGCATTTCCTTTAGGACGGCAGCTGTTCCACTTGTGGGTGTCGATTCAGGTTGCACCCCTTGATACCATTGCGTTCCAAGGAAGATGTCAATCGCAATAAAGATAATCAAAAAAATCCATTGAATTCGTCGAAAATCCATCTACATACCGTCCTTTCTAATTATTTTTGGCTATTTCACTTAGTAATTTCCATTTACCATTCATTTCAACATACCAAACCGGCTTCAAATCAATCACCATATCCGAATTTGGATTAGCAACCCATTCGTAACCAACTTGCATATCTTCAATATCCGATGGCTTAATTCCCGTACTTTTCAGTTGTTGGAAAACTTCATCTGACGATATTAGGCGAATTGGTTTTTTGTTATTTGGTAGCGGCACTTGTAATGAATACAATGAGAACGCGGTTTGCTCGTTGCCTTGAATATCACGATCCAATTGGACGGTGCCGTAACGAGTTTGGTTGAAAATTGGGAAACCTTCAACATACGTCCGATAAGTCAAATTAACCCCATCTTCATTAGATTCAAAGTAGCGAATATTATCAAGTGGCACGCCAATCGTGACCAAATCATCAAACCCTTGGCGTAACCGCTTATCAAATGAATGTGTTTCGCGGCGGCCAACAAAATTCTGATACAATACCGCACCATTTTTGTTGTCGACGGTCATACGCCGGAAATTACCATCTTCGTACACCGTTTGCTTTTCCGTCCGTTTAGTTTTAACCGACGATACCCCACCATTATTCAATAATGAAGTCACGAAGAAACTTTGATCTTGTTTATTTAACAAGTATGAATACTGATCTAATGTAACACCTTCTGGATACGTTAGCAGGGTTCGGTCTTTGTATAGGCGCTCAGCAACCGGAATTCGCACTGCCGCAGTGTTAACGGTTTTCATTACATTTTTAATATTGGCATCAACGACGCTCGTTTTAAAAATCGAAAAATCGTTATCATTCATCAAGTACATTTGCTTCGGATTTTTCAATGGAATCAAAACGCGATTAAATTCAACGTCCTGCTTCATTTTCAAATTTTGATAAAAAGTTTCATTGAAAACCTGACCCGATACTGAATCCGGGAAATTCAAGATAATCGCATTTTTTTGTCCCAATAGCTTAGCATAGCTTTTAGCAGTAACACCCGCCAATGGCTTTAAGTCCACTAACCGCCATTGTCGGACTGTTTTTTCAAGCTCATTGACCATATTAACTTTAGGATCGTAGAGCAATTCTTGATTTTGCATATCATCTGAATAAATTACCTGGGTTGGTGCATAAATATCCGTTAACGAACGCGCCGTCATTTCGGTATTTGGCGCACTACTCGTCGTATTTTTCCGATTGAAGTGCGCCGGGTTGGTCCAAATTAACCACGTAAAAATTAAACTGACAATAATTACCACCGTGGTCGCAATTGGTAATAAGTAACGTTGCAGCACACCAAAGTTTGCTGAGAGTGATTGTCGTTTATTCCGCATCCCAATCATCTCCTTCTTCATAATTTTCAAATGGCAATGAAATGTAGAAGGTGGAACCCTTACCTTCGACACTATCGACCCAAATCCGACCACCGAGCATCGTGACAACTTCTTTTGAAATTGCCAAACCAAGCCCAGTACCACCTTGTGCCCGTGAACGAGCTTTATCAACCCGGTAGAAACGGTCAAAGATGCGCGCAATATCCTTACGCGGAATCCCCAAACCTTGGTCGGTAATACTCAAGATGGCATAATTATTCGTTTCTAACAACCGAACCGTAATTTCACTACCATCTGGTGAATACTTAATCGCATTATTCACCAAATTATCAATCACTTGAGTAAAGCGGTCTGTATCAAGTTCAACCCAGACGTCATTTTCGGTAAATTCACGTTTGATTGTGTAGTATTTGTCAGGTTTGTCATCTTTTTCGATAATCATGTCGAAACGATTCAAAATATAGTTAACTAATTCATTCAAGTTAACATATTCTAAATCTAACTTTGTCGTTCCTGAATCCATCCGTGACAATGCTAGCAAGTCGTTAATCATCCGAATCATCCGGCCCGTTTCTTCTTGCGTGACCTTTAAGAAGTTGGGTGCAACTTCGGGATCTTGCCATGCGCCATCAATCAACGCATCAATGTATGAGCGAACTGAAGTTAATGGTGTCCGTAATTCATGCGAAACGTTTGAAACAAAGGCTTTCCGGTCACGATCAATCTTTTCTTGTTCCGTAACATCGTGCAAGACAATTACTAAACCAGAAATAAAACCAGAAGCCCGTTGAATTAAACTAAAGTACGCATGCAAAATCAATTCATGATCAGATTCAGTGAAGTCCAACACCAATTCTTCTTGGCTTTCAAGCAATTGACGTAACGTATAACGATCCCGAATGTCTAATACGTCCAAAATTGACTTACCAACGGCGCCCTCAGTATCTTCAATACTCAATAAGCTTAACGCACCGTCATTAATAATCGTGATATTCCCACGACGATCGGTCGCAATAACCCCATCACTCATATGTGCGAGCACAGAATCTAGCCGGCGGCGTTCGGATTCAGACGCTGCGGTGGATTCTTCCACCCGATCTGATAGCACATTAACGGCTTGTGCCAATTGTCCTAATTCATCGTTTCCGTAGATTTGAACTTGGCCACTATAATCACCATCGGCAATCAACTTAGTTTGTTGATTAATTTCTTCAATAGGACGCGTAATCGCCCGGGAAATCACAATCGCCATCGCAATCCCTAAGACAATCGCGACAATTGAGGCATACAGATAAATTCCGGTAATTTGATTAATACTGTTATAAACCGATTCCATATTCGCCCGTACGACAATCACCCCAACCACGGAACTCCGATTGCCTTGGTTACTGACAATTGGGGTCGTTGCGATTTCGTAACGCTGCCCATTTTCGGCCTCAATGGCATCCTTATCATATTGATGATTTGAAAGGACATTTTTAACGTTGTTATCCGTCGTCTTTTGACCGATAATTTGTTGATTGTTCACATCACTCGTACCACGAATCGTGCCTTTGGTATCGATTACTTGAATTTCCGTGATGCTTGGATTATTGACATCCGTTAAAATGGTGTGAATTTTTCCATTAGCAGTCACTTGATTGTTGATAACTAATTGTTGCCCTAACGATTGATTGACATATGATGGCAATTCAATTTGCGCGCTAAATGCTTTGCGATTTTGTTGTTCCAATTGGTGCACGAAAAAAGCGCCCACGAGTTCAAGCGTTACAAGTAACATCAAAGCGAACACGAGCGCGATTTTAAAGTGTATAGATTGGAAAAATTTTACAATTCGTTGCACGAATTCCCCTCCACTCTATGTTGAGATATGACAGTATCTCATCACTCCATTCTATCGGAGTACTAATTATTATTACGGGCGATACATAAATCGGCATACCAAAATCTAGACAACTTTACTACTGTTGTCAGCATGCAAATTCCGGAGCTAGGACGCGTCCAAGCTCTGGTTAATCTTCCTTTTCAGCGTTACGTAAGAAGTAACCAACCCCACGACGGGTAACTAACCACACTGGGTGGCTTGGGTTATCTTCAATCTTTTCACGTAAACGACGAACTGTTACATCGACAGTCCGTACATCACCGAAGTAGTCATAACCCCATACCGTTTGTAATAAGTGTTCTCGCGTCATCACTTGACCAATGTGTTGGGCCAAATAATGTAACAATTCAAATTCACGGTGTGTCAATTCGATATCGTCACCGCGCTTTGAAACCATGTATGCTTCTGGGTGAATAATCAAATCACCAATGGCAATATCGGTATTGGTTTCATCACCGTCAGTATTAGCAGCTGGCGTATTCGCTTGGCGACGCAAGTTAGCCTTTACCCGCGCAACTAATTCACTATTAGAAAATGGCTTCGTAACGTAATCATCGGCACCCATTTCAAGGCCAACAACCTTGTCGATTTCAGAGTCCTTGGCTGACACCATTATAACTGGCACCGTAGACTTGGCCCGGATTTGTCGTAAGACTTCCTTACCTTCGATTTCGGGGAGCATTTGATCTAATAGTACTAAGTCGGGCTTTTCTTCTTCAAAGACTTCCAATGCTTCGGCACCATCATAGGCGGTCACAACATCGAAATTTTCCTTGGTTAATGTGAATTTGATAATATCTGAAATTGGTCGTTCATCGTCGACCACCAAAATTTTACTCATTGTACAGTAGTCCTTCCACAAGCGGTATTTGCTTGTTCCTGAATTTTTTCGTTAATTTATGCTAAATTGGCGTGTGCTTAATTTAATCCCGCCGTGTTGCTTGTATCCATTTAGGTATACATTGCCTAAATTATACCATATTTCGCGTTTTCTCGTGTGATGGATAATTTTATGGGCTTAGCCGAAAAAACGCTATTCCCAATTGGAAACGGCGTCAGTACTAAGCTAAATTATTGCAAAAATTTGAAGGTGAAAAATTTAAAGGCACCATAAACCATGAATGTACCATCACCGCTACAACGAAAAAGCTCAACAGTGGCGCGATTGTATCGCTCAACCTCCTCATTTGTATACTTTCAAGCTTCCGAATTAATATCACGAATTGGTCTTGTTACTTCGTGCCAGAAAATTTATTTCGGCAAAAATAACTAAAATGCTTGCATCCCCTTTGTGGACATGGTAAGATATTTGTTGTCGTTAAGACAGCAACAATATATGGACAGCTAGCTCAGCTGGCAGAGCAACGGACTCTTAATCCGTGGGTCCAGGGTTCGATCCCCTGGCTGTCCATCAGAGAAACTTTAGTTTCAAAAAGTGGTACAAGGTTGATACATCAATCTTGTACCACTTTTTTTGCATTTAATCGCATAGAATTGGATAAAATACCACAAACTGTCATCTAAAAGTCGTGCTACCAATTGCGTACATATTTTCCAGATAGTCGGGAATGCCCTCTAAACATAATAAAAGAAGGTGCCAACAATACACTTGCTAGCACCTTCTTACGAATCACCAAAACTTTTCACGACTGAATCCACTTTTAGCATTTGCTACCTCCTAGCTCTGTTACTAGTTTTCGAATTTTTTCGTGTAACTATTTGTAAAGGTCAAATGTTTGATTTTCGTCTATTTACGTTACTGATTAAAAACGTGTGTCTTTGAAAAATGCTCGAAGATGATTACACCCGCATCTAGCATTTCTAGTGCTTCATAGAACGCTTTAGCTATAAATCCAATTTCCTTATTTTTTACGTTTTACGCAAAAAATAGTGATAGCCGCAATTACTGTCACGACGGGATAAGCAAACAATACAGGGCTGTAATAGTTTGAATCCCATGATGCAGTAATAAAGAAAACTTGAGCGATGATAAAAATTATAAATAGTGTTTCTTCAATGTAGTTTTTCACGATTCCCTCCAAAAACATACCAATCAGCACCCAATCGGAAATGCCAATGTATAAATGAATGCTGTTTTGCTAGCTAGTAACAAAGTCAACTGAAGTCTCGTTATTGCTTTAATTCCTTTCACTCATAGCGCCACTTTTGTTTCACATTCGCAAAACTATAAAACAATGTCATTTATTTTTGTTCGTGAATCATCGAACTTATTCTTAAGAAACAAAGTAACCGTTCAAGAAATCTATCACGCCCTTTCAATTAATTGCAAAAAAAATAAGCAATCCGCAGATTACTTACACGTTTTCCCATCAAACTAATCGCATAATTCAAATCCTCAAAACTTTGTTTCACGCGAAACGTTCCTACTTACCCCAAATTAGCCCACACCCCACTGCGATTAATTTGGATAATTTCATTAGCAATCTGTTCTGGCGTTGAGGTAGCTTGTTCATCAATAAACCAGTAGCGGATGACCCCCAGCATTGCGGCGACTTGATAGTGCAAAACAATCTTCATGTGCTTAGTATCAACATCGTTACCGCCAGCTTTTAAGCTTGATTCAATCACCTGATAAAACCATTCTGCAAAATCATGTTCAAACGACAAGTCGCCATTCTGACTAAGCATCACGGCCATAAACCGGCGTTGTGAATACAAGTAGGTCAGAATCATAATTAAGTCTGTCGTTGGCAAATCAAATTTACCATTTTTCTCAGAAAAATAATATTTGTTCGCGAATCTACTTTGCAACTCTTCAAAATCAGCAAATATTTGTCGTTCTTTCTGTTCAATCAAATCCATTTTATCTTGGAAATGCCGATAAAACGTCCCGCGATTCACTTGTGCTTTTTCCGTAATATCCCGGATCGTAATTTTTTCAAAATCTTTTTCGGCTACTAAATCTAACAGTGTATTTAGTAGCAACTCCCGCGTTTGTTGGGTTTTATGTTCATATACCATTTATTTTCCTCATTTTTACATTTTTACATTTTTACATTTTTACATTTTTACATTTTTACATTTTTACATTTTTCAACAGTTCGGCCAATTGTGTTGAAAATGCAACACAACGTTCAATATTGATGATTGTGGCTTTGATCTTTTTACATTAATCTAAGTATATCAAAAACAGACACACTGTTGCATATTGAAAAGAGGTTAACTATGTTGAAGAATAAATTTTGGGGATTAGCAATTATTGCGGGCGTCATCGCTTCATTATTATTGGTTGTAGCCCAAATCCCGGCTACCCACACTACCGTCAAAAACTTACCATTAGCCGTTGTTAATGAAGATAACGGGCCTGTCAGTGCCACCATGGTTACCAAGCTCGAAAATTTCACAACAACCGGTGGTAAAAATGCCACTACCATTAAGTGGACAACTGTTAAATCTACTAAAGTGCTTAAAAAAGCAATGGATCACCAAAAATACTATGGTGCCTTAATCATTAAATCTGGATTTTCAGCTGATGTTGCCACTTTAGCGACTAAAAAGCCCACGCAACCAACAGTAAATATCGTGATTAATCAAGGTAAGAACGCCACGATTGCTACCGCCGTCACAACACTATTTAATAAACTGCTGACTAGCTTTAACACTGCCATCGCCACGCAAGTGCTGGCTAGCTTTACTGCTCAAAATCAAGCTGTCCCAGCTACCATCGCTACTAATTTGCTACAACCAATCAAAGCTACGACAATTGTTTCACATGAAACATCGGCTAAGCCAACAGCCGCCGCGAGTTTTTTCCAACCTCTTTGGATAGGAAGTTTACTCGCTGGTGTGATGCTCTTCTTGGCCGGTAGAGAATTTGGTTGGCACAATTCACGTAAGCGATTCTACGCTACTGGATTACAAGTTATTATCGCTGGCGTTACTGCACTTATCCTCGGTTTCTCAACTACGAGTTTCACCACTTGGATTATGGATTACCACTACGATAACTATCTAACATTAGCTTTGTATGCCTCATTAGCCGCATTTGCTTTCATCAACCTAGTTCTCGGGGTTCTCTCATGGACAGGTATGGCCGGTATTCCGCTGTTTGCCTTGATGATGCTCTTCGCCCTCCCCATCTTGCAACTGGCGCCTGAAATGTTGACATACTTCTATAAATCTTGGGTTTATCCTTGGTTGCCAATGCGTTTCTTATTAGATGGCACTCGTGGGATTATCTACTATCACGCTAGTTTCTGGACGCACACCACGGTTGGCTTGATTTGGGTGATGTTGTCCGGTCTACTCCTCCTCGTTTTGAAAAATTTGATGCCTAAATCTAAAAATAAACTCGCTTAAATAACAAATCCCCCGTTACCAATTAATTTTGGCAGCGGGGGATTTTTAACTATTTATCCTTCTAACTAATATTACCTGAACGTTGATAGAATACACGTTTGGAAAAGCCCATTCCATCCTTAATTTTTTTACCGTTAACGACAGTTTGATCCTTAGTGACTTTCACAATGTTGACCTTGCCGTCTTTTAAATACGACATTTGTTTCAGTTGGAACGTTTCAACCGCTTTACTATCTTTATCCTCGGCCGTAATTGTCGTTAATTTACCGCTCGTTTTAAACTTAGTAATTTTAAAACTATATTCGTCGAGTTTTGTTGAATTTTTAGTGGTGTAGTAGAAAGATAATTTTTTGAGTTTCTTATCGATTACAAAGAATTTACCACTTGCTGTACCTTTATTGAAGTAATCATCCCCATACGTTTTGCCAGCGAAATATTTCTTGTTAGCCTTCTTTTGATTTCCTATTGTAAAATTTACCGGCTCTTTTAATGTACTTGCAAGAGGATACCAGTCTTTACTAATATCATCAACTGATGACCAGCGGTCGATTTCGAGGCCGTACAACTTATCCCCAAGATGACTAATACTGATAGAATCCTCTCCATTAGCATATTTATTACCTTTTTTCAGCCAATCCTTGATTACTACCGTTTTTGTCTTCTTATTATAGCTAACTGCCACGCCAGTCTTGGTACTGATTTTGGAAATTATCCCCTTACCTTGAGGCGTGTTAACAATCACTTTGGCAGAGCGTTTGCCAATCACGACTTTGTTAACTGATTGCGTTGATTCGTTAAAATAGTACAACGTCTTACGGAATTGCTTAGGTACTTCCTGCTTATAAGACTTAATCGTTTTAGCCGAATATGTTTTGTACTTTGGCTTAAATTTTGGTATCGAACTAGCACTTACTGATCCGGCTGCGATACCTAATGTAACTAGTACACTCGCAATAATAATCCCTAATTTCTTCATTTCCATTCTCTCCCGCCGAATATAGTTAATGTTTTCACAATGTAACGTTGATTAGAATTTTATCATAATCTCTTCACTAATCCTAGCGCGTTTTTTATTCCGGCACAAAAAAACTCGGCCACTTCACGGTCGAGTTTTTCCTTATCAATTTTTCTTATTATAAGCGAGCAACGTCAATGGTGCCATCACTACTACAATCACGATACCAATTCCGAGTACTAACCAGTCTTCATGACCCCAAACGCCCTTATCAAGTAACGAACGTATGGCACTAATCATATGCGTTAGTGGGTTGATATTCGCAATCACTTGCAGCCAGTTTGGTAATGATTTAATTGGTACAAAGGCTGATGACAAGAACGTCATCCCCATCGTTACCAACATTGAGAAGCTTTGGAGTAATGCGGCACTCTTCAATACCAAACCTAATAATGCAAAAATCCAGCTGATTGCCCAACCAGAGAAAATTGCTAATCCGGCGGCTATGATGACATGACCAATACCACCATCTGGTCGCCAACCAAGTGCTAACCCAGTTAGGATTGAAGCGGTTACCGCAATAACTAGGCGTAAAATATCAGCAAATAATTGCCCAGCCAATGGTGCAATGTGTGCGATTGGTAACGATTTGAAACGGTCAAAGACCCCAGTGTCCAAGTCTTCCCGAATTTGTGAACCTGAACCAGAAGCAGCATTCAAGACAGCTTGCATGAGTACCCCAGGAACAATTACGGGCAAGTAAGCTGAAATATTTCCAGAAATCGCGCCACCAAAAATGTAGGTGAACATGACCATAAAGACAATTGGAATAATAATTACATCCGCCAAGCGTTCTGGGTTGTGCAGTGTTTTAAGTAAGTTACGGTATGCCAAAGTCCCGATGTTAGCAAATACATTAGGCTTACGCATTGTAGTTTCTTGCATGATTTTATCCTCTTTTATATGTTGGTAATTACCGATTTTTTAATTAGTTTTTTCCCACCGTCAATGCGAAGAATACGTCATCCATTGATGGTTTTTGCACAGAGATGTTTTCGATATCAATCTGTTTTGTCGTTAATTCGTTGAAAATTGGCGTCAACAACTTAGGATTTTCTAACTGCGCTGATAATTCGTTGTTCTTCGCCTTAATTTCAACGTCAGTGTGCAAAATATTTTCGATTATTTCTTTAGCAATTGTAATTTGCGTATCATTGGCTACTTGGACTTTCAATGAAGAACCCCCAACGGAATCTTTTAATTCATCAGGCGTCCCCAAGCTAACGAGCTTACCATGATCAATAACAGCAATTCGATCGGCTAATTCATCGGCTTCTTCCAAATATTGTGTCGTCAAAACGACCGTTGATCCCTTGGCAACTAAATCTCGAATGGTGTCCCACATTTGGGTACGTGTGCGTGGATCTAAGCCGGTGGTTGGTTCATCAAGAAACACTAATTGTGGCCGTGCTATCAAGCTAACTGCCAAATCCAAACGGCGCCGCATCCCACCAGAGAATGCTGAAATTGCCTTATCAGCCGAATCAATTAATGAAAATTCTGCCAATAAATCTTGCGTACGTTGCTTAGCTTCTTTACGTGACAACCCATTCAACCGTGAGAAAATCATTAAATTTTCCCGTGCCGAAATATCTTCATCAACTGAAGCATATTGGCCAGTCAAACCAAACATCGAACGAACTGTGGCACTTTCCTTGAACGCATCGTGGCCGAAGATTTTAACTTCACCACTCGTAGCGTTTAGCAACGTAGTAATCATCCGTAACGTGGTTGTCTTCCCAGCTCCATTAGGTCCGAGTAAGCCGAATACTTCGCCCTTCCTTACTTCAAATGAAACGTTATCAACTGCGACTTTATCATCAAATTTCTTCGTTAAATTTTTAATTTCAATTGCATTTTCTACTGTCATCATCGTGCCTCTTGTTTTTAAATTTCGATTAATCAGGTGTCCTGATGTTTTATATACTAAGGGTACCTGATTATAATGTCAACATTTTTATTCAGGTACCCTGTTGTTTAGTTTGAATAAATGGACAGGTTCCCTTATAATAATCCTTGGAGGGACTTGCTATGAGTACACTTTATGAGCGCCAACAATTAATTGATAAATTTTTTCAAGTAGGCATGTTAACCCACTTAACTACACCACATGGCCGGGGGCAAAATGCCCTGCGTGGCCAAGGTAAAATTTTGCTGGTCCTATCAGATCATAACAACATTTCACAAAAAGAATTATCTGAATACCTGGGCATGACGCCCCAATCGACTGCGGAATTTGTCACAAAATTAGTCAAAAAAGGCTTGGTTGCCAAAAACAAATCCCCTGAAGATGGGCGAATTTCCTTAATTACATTAACTGACGCTGGGCGCGCTAACATTACAGACCTAGAACAGGATATCCCAAGCGGTCTCCAATACCTCACCGATGAGGAAGAAGCTCAATTACTTACGCTCCTAACTAAACTGGTTGAGGGTATGCGCGCTGACTTTGATAACGCTGACCAATCTAATGGTGTCTTCGCCTCTGTCCAACGGAAGATGGCGGAACACATGATTAATGAGCATTTACCTAAAAATGACAAAGATTAACTAAAAATAGCGCAAAAAAAGGCTGGGACATAAATTGTCCAGCCCCGCAAAGTAAGCTGGCTTTCCCCTTATTGTAGTAAGGTGGAAATCCGGCTTATTAACGTGGGACAAAAGGCTGTAACCGTTGATATAACTCACTTAATTCATCATCACGCTCGCTATCGCTGACGAATTAAGTTTCATTAGATCAAGGTTGCAGATCGCCTTTTGTCCCACTTCTTTTTTATTTAAATTACCGCTTTTACTTGTTGTAATAAATCAGCAATAATCCAAGTGATACCAAATATCACAATCCATACTATGGCTTCACAAACGCCTGAAATGCTGTCCGAATTCACCACCTTGATCAAGATAATCATTGCCACCACGACAAGTTCTGTTTTTCCACTATAGTATTGGACTAACCGCATTTGCCGCGGATTATGCACACTTTGTTGGCGCATATAGAACACGTAACTCCCCCACATAACTAATTGCGCACCAACTAAAAAGCCAATGATGTTTGCCCTAAAATCAATAAAAATGAACAATCCTGCGATAATCATTAACGCAGCCATAATAATATTGATTCTTTGCAATTTTGTCATCACACGAAAAAAGCGCCCCGGCTCAGCAATGTAAACGCTACTGAAAAAATATGCTAATCCTGAAATAATTAAAAACATAAGCGGCAATGCAAAATTGCGCGGTATGAAATTAACCCTATAATTAAGCACGTACCCTATCACCATCACATATACCAACACACTCGGGACCAATAACCACCATTTTGCATGCTTATGCGCTTTTTGCCACGTAAAAAACCGCAAATCAATCCCTTTCATGCCAAACATTCTCTCAGAATCAACCTCGCTCGGATAATGTTCGCCCACGATAACTTGTAAAACTAACATATCAACCGCGCTCAACACAAAAATTATTTCAGTTAATTTGAAAAACGCCAAGCCAATTGTAATTATGAATAGTAATAACCAGCCACAAAGATACACTTTTCTATCACTAAAATTAAATTTCCCCATCCTCTATATCCCCCTTAATGCCTATAATTCGGCTCTGTGTCAAATTCTGTTGGTAGGACTATTTTGGAACTAGAATCTTAATGGATTCTGGTTCCTTTTTTGTTTATTTTGCGAGGATGGAACGGAGTGACATATGAGCCAAATAAATGGAGATTGGGACATCTTAAAAAATCTGACGGATTCGCCAGAGTAAGTGAGCCATATTTTTGTAACCACACGAGTTACGTTTAAGCTGTTTGATTTTGTGGTTCATACCTTCAACGCGTCCATTTGAATAGTTCGAGGTGATGCTGTTTTGAATTCCCTTATTAATTTCTTGGCGAAAGTCGAAATTGCGCTGTCCATATCGTTTCCCATAATCGTGTAATGAGTGATGATGTCTTCGAAACCTGATAAATCTTTGTTATGCATTGCTTTCATAATTTCCTGATATGCAGTCCAAACCTGACCAAATTCAGGATATTCGTCGAAGACGATGCCAATCGCTTGTTCTTGTGTTAGATATTCATTAATTCCACGCATGTAATAAGGTTTCGTTTTTTCGAGATCCTCATACATCATGTGGAAGATTTTCCATTGACTCTTCATGATTTTATAGGCTCGATTATTTTGTTTATCATCAATGCGTTTTTGAATGTTCTTACGAACACTATCCAAGGCGTTACCGATACGCTGAGCGATATTGGAGCCGTCGATAATGATTTCTGCGTTCGGAAATAAGAAAACTTAATGAAACTGGCGGTTATTGAGCGTTCATATCCATGACAAACGTGCTTTAAACACGCTCCGATTAGCTAGTGAAAATCCAAGAAAATATTGTTTGATTGTTTTGGTTAGTCGATTGGGCAGTACTTCAAATTGCTTGATTGAAGTGGCATCACACCAAATAAAGCTAAACTGATCATTGGCTGAGCGGAACTCATCCATGGAAATAGCTTCGGGTAATTGTTGTTTAAAATTGTATTGATACTTGTATTGTCCGCCTTCGTATATTGCGTCATATTCGATTCGTTGTACAGAATTAGGTGAGATATGAAGGTGCTTAGCTACAGTTTTTTCTGTCATCATATCTTCGTTTAGATTCTGTTTTACGATTACTTTCGTGTTTCGTGAAATTTGGCAGTTCTTTTTCGAAGTCGGATGAACGGCTGCTGTAAATGTATTTACCACAAATTCTTACAGTGAAAAACGTTGTTTTACGGCAGCGCTAAGCGCAACATCCACAAAGCTCGGTGCCAGTGAGTCGCATCTCGGTTTGAAGTCCACCCCCAGTTGCTCGGACGCAAATCACGGAAAACCAACAGTCACTGCATCGGCTAACGGAATAGGTTAAATTAGCGGTATAAATTAAGCATTTATGTCGCTTGTCTCCGCGACCACGATAATCAAAATAGTTCCATTCTCCTGCTTCATTGTCGGTAAAATGGATGTTTTTATCTTTTAAATTTAACTCACGTAAGATACAATTGTCTTGGGACATAATAAATAACCTCGCATACTTTTTGATTTTTGTCGGTTGGAACGTGGTGATGGACATTTAATATGTCCTTTTTGTTTTGTACATAATTATCTATTCTAGGCTCATCTGTCGCTTTGCTCCACCCTCGCGAAGAACATAAAAAACTGCTGACGGATTTCTCCACCAACAGTAAAAAGTATAGAGCCTATAATTCTAGCACCGTGCATCACCCAATAGAAGCAAAAATAAAAATCAACCAATTGCTATTTCATTGCTATTTCCACCAAATTCTTCCGCAATAATATTTTTTGGTTTTTTTACGCAAAATACTTGCACGAACTTTATTCACATGGTATTATATATCTTGTTGTTAAGGCAACAAGATATCATATGGACAGCTAGCTCAGCTGGCAGAGCAACGGACTCTTAATCCGTGGGTCCAGGGTTCGATCCCCTGGCTGTCCATCAGAGAAACTTAGGTAGTTTCATAAAGTGGTACAAGGTTGATACATCAATCTTGTACCACTTTTTCTTTGCATTTAATTGTATAGCGATAAAATTACCACAAACTGTCATCAAAAAGTCGTGCTACCGCTGGCGTACATATTTCCATAAAAATCATCCGTGGCATCTTTTTCTGATGTTTTAACAGCTCTCCATGAGACAATTTAGGGCTGTATTTTTTTTAGCGTGGGATTTCAATATCTCACGCTTTTTTGGTATTCAAATTTCACAAACTTTTCCCAAAATAAAAAGACATACATCGTCTTTCCTTGTTATTCTGAAGTTCTCACACAAACAGAAAAGGAAATACGACATATGCCCACTAATAATTCTATCTTACGTGCCACTGGATTAACAGACCCAAATTTCAATTTTCACATTACTGATGATGGTGAGTTCAACTATCTTACTCAGAATGACAAACATGATTACGCAACCCTTAATTACGCCGCTACGCTTGATGTTATGCCTGAATGTTGCCCTTACTGTGCTCATTCAAGTTTGTATCGCCATTCCACGGAATATTCGGTTCACGTATTGCCTTCCACAAACGGTTATCATCAAGTCCTACATCTCGACAAAAAACGTTATAAGTGTAACGGCTTGCGCCGTACTGTTGTCGCCCATCCCATGATTTACGGGACAATTCTAAAATTACACGCCCTTTATTGCTTCAAATACTCGACCTCGCACGATTTGATATCTCAGCCAAGTTGATTTCATATATCCTCAAACTATCACACACTAAGATTCATAAACTTCTCAACGGCCACAGCTGAACCCGTTACCGGCCAAACTATGAACAACAACTCCCACCAGTTTATTTGTATTGATGAGTTCAATACATGAAAAATCGCTACGGCTTCGAAATGATCAATGGCTCGAATTCTGATTTTATCGAGATTTTCCCAGAGCGCACGAACGCTAAAGTTAGGGGCTATTTGGCGAATTTCTCGTTAAAAAATCGTAAATGTGTGAAACTTGTGGTCACTGATATGAACGCCAACTATCAAACTGTTGTCCGGCGGATGTTTCCTAACGCACAGGTCGTTATCGACCGCTTTCATACTGTCCAACTGGCGATGAAAGCCGTTCAATCTGTCCGAACTGGGTACCAAAACACTGTCGACAACCGTACTCGAATCTACAAAATTCTCAAGTCCAACTGGAAACTTTTCTTAACCAACGAGTCAAAGTATGATATTTTCGCATCGCGCTGGTTCAAAGGCATTAATCAATACGCTTTCACCATCGACATCCTTGATGAGGTCTATACCCAATGCCCAAACTTGGGCATTGCTTGCGAAATCTATCAGCTTATTTTACGGGCCGTAAACAGCCGCAAGGAAGATGAATTCGTCGCGCTACTTAAAAACTATAAAACTACTGGCACGCCCATGGATACGGTCATCAAAACTTATAAGAAATACAGACGTGGCATCATTGAATCGTTTAGAGTTAAAGCCAGTAACGGGCGTATTGAAGGCATTAATCGACGTATCAAACAAATGAAACGGACCGCCTATGGTTACGCTAAACCCGCTAACTTCTTCCATCGAATTCGTCTCCAATTATTAAATAAACACGTTTTAACATCACAATTCACTAAATTGATGACAGAATAAAACCCCGAAATCCGTTAAGATTCCAGGGTTATTTCACAAGCTTAATTTCGCCCAACCCACGTCAGACGGAATAGAGCCCAATTTAGTTGTGTCCGCTATATAAAAATCCCAAAACAACCAGTACAATGCCCAAATGGGGTCTGTACTGGTTGTTTTCTATTTATTCAGGTTATATTTTTTCTAGCGTGGGATTGTCGTTTCTGCACTTTTTTAAGAAGTTTAAGGATGCTCACATATCACTGAATATACCCTAAGTACTAGTTTTGAGCACATCACAAAATCAGTGATAACTGATTTGATTGAATCTGCCCATAGACAATTGCTTGTTTGCTTGTTTGAGCAGCATTACTAACTAGCGGAGTACCGGTAAATTGCTTGGCGGGCGCAGCCTTTACACCGCGTCTGGGGGAATATGTGTATAGCACATATTTCCGCTGAGGATGAGATGAGGAGTTTTGGGGATTTATCCCCTAGAGTCCCAGCTTATCCGAACCTCCCAAGACCGCACTTTGGCTTGGGAGGTTGCTTCCAGCGTGGTGCGCCAAGTAATTTACTGGTACGTAGTGGCCAAATTTATTCAATCCCACGTCAGACAGAACAGAGCCTTTATTCAACGCCCCAATGTGCAGCCCATTCTTTTTCCCTGAACCCCACTAACACTGTGTCACCATCAACAACCAGTGGTCGCTTAACTAGCATGCCATCAGTCGCTAACAGCTGGAGTTGTTCATCTTCGGTCATCGTTGCTAATTTATCTTTCAAACCTAAATCCCGATAAACTAGCCCACTTGTGTTAAAGAAGCGCTTTAGTGGTAGTCCGCTCAACTTATACCACACCTTCAATTCCTCATAATTTGGCTTATCACCTTTAATATCACGTTCATGGTATTCAATTTTATTTTCGTTCATCCAGCTGCGCGCCTTGGCACATGTACTGCATTTTGCATAACATACGAATAACATCACTCAACCTCCTTCATTTTTCATCTCTATCTTACACTTTTTTTCCAATAAAAACTCAATACCGACTTCAAACAAAGCAATACACATTCCAGTAATTTGCATTATTTCTTTGTGAAAATTACCTTCATGCCAATTGAGTGGTTGATACAGATTATTCTGCCCATATCTGTTAATATTAAGGTAGATAATTGGCTATTTGCACGTATAAGGTCGCCTAAATTAACAGATAAGGAGCGTCAAAATGAAATTCAAAAAAATAATTCTCGCCTCACTTGCGGCCCTATTGGTATTTTCACCAGCCACCGCTGTTTTGGCCGATACGAACTTAAATCAAGCGCTACCCAAACTCGGTAGCAATAATACTTATTCAGCACCGTTGACTACCCAACAAACGCAAGTTCCTAAAGCTGCCGGCCTACCTACTAA